>NZ_JBHZAL010000008.1:0-255318 GCF_042754245.1 Nocardia sp. NPDC059228
TCGTCGTCGCGTCATGTCGTGAACCGTCCTCCTGCACCCATTCTGGTGCATCAGAACTCTCACAACCGCTGGACCTGCTCAAAGGGCTCCAGTCACGTGTCAGTGAACGGTGCCGCAAGTCATCTGATCGCACGCCATTCGGCTACTTGGACAATGCGACCGGCTCGAACCCGCACACCGATCCTTCGGACAAGCCACACCCCGGACCCACCAAACAACCTAACTCCGCACCCACATCGACGCCTTGACTAAAGGGGCGGCAGAAGAGCGCGCTGCTATGCGGGCATGAACGGCCAACCCCAACCGTACCGTTCTAAACGTGCACTACAGCTGAGGAATTGGCGCGAAATTGCTGTTCTACAGACGATTGTGCGGGATTGCACCGGTCGCCCGAAACTCGGCATTTCCGTGCACAGTTGACGGGCCCGGTCGGGTGAGATGATCTCAGCCCGTTGATCTTCGGAGCGCTCGCGCTGACCGGTTCGGTCAGCGCGGCATGCGGCACGACCGAACGGTTGCTCACGCCTCGAGTGAGCAACCGGTCGCGCCGGTTATATCTACTCCGCAAACTCGGTTCGTTCGAACCACTCGTACACAGGCAGCCGCCCCTCGGCGGTATCGGTGAACCTTGGGGTGCTTTTGTAATGTTCGTAGCCGGCACGACGCTCGATCTTCACCTCGAAACCGGGCGGGGTTATCGGGACGATTCGCGTGGGCATGTCATCTGGTCCGCCTTCGATGAAACACTTCGTCGACATCATGCGCTCCTCTCGTTGATTGACCAGCTCAGCGGCATTCTATCGATCAGTTGATGGCAGGAGTGGGGCAACGGAATACTGCCGATGCACATCCTCCGTTCGACAGAAGAGGATGTCCTGGGCGGCCGGGGCGTCACTTGGGCGGCAGTTCAGGCCACCGGCGTCAAGGCGGGGGGGTTGCCAGGTGCTGTCGATCACCGACCACGGCGCGGTCAGACTTCCCGCAACCGGTCGACGAGGGCCGGGACCGCTATGAGCCCCAACGCCACCAGCAGGCCGGCGATCCGCCGGCGTTCGGTGACCGGCTTGCCGGGCGACAGCGTCCGCTCGGCCGGAACGGGCATGTGCAGCTTGGTGATCCGAGCGCGATACTGCGGTAGCGATCTGAAATCTAGCGACGCTAGACAAGCTGCTGGAGTCGATGTTACCGTTGCTCCAGTTTCTAGCTCTGCTAGACATCAGGAAGGGGAAGCCGAGAATGTTCATGATCGCCTGTTCATTGCCACTGCCGGACTGTGCGCCGCGCTGATTCTGTTCTGATCTCGGAGCAGGGAGGCGTCCTCCGCGATGTCGCGGTCCCACTGAACCGCCGACGCAGGACGCGCGGGACGCGCAGGCAACAGCTTGTGCTTCCCGCACACAACAACTTCCGGCTGATCGCCGGGCACACCTGATATCGAATTCACTGAGGAGTAAACGACATGACCTTCACCATCAATGAACAGCAGTTCCTCGCGGAGGCCGGGATCGGTCGGCTGGCTACGGTGTCGCCTGACGGCGTTGTGCAGAACAACCCGACCAGCTATCGGGTGAACGCCGACGGCACGATCGACATCGGGGGAATGCGGATGCGTGCGAGTCGGAAGTATCGCAATGTCGAGGCGGGCAGCCGGGTGTCGTTCGTCATCGACCAACAGGTTTCATTGGAGCCATACGTGATTCGCGGCATCGAGGTACGCGGCACGGCCGAGGCGCTGGATGACGAAGAGCCACCGTTCCAGCCCCAGGAACGCGCGGTCATCCGAATTCATCCCGAACGGATCATCTCCTGGGGCATCGACGGCGGATCCTTCGACTTCGTCAGTCGCGGTGCCGAGTAGAACATCAAACAAGACAGATCAAGAACGCTCCGACGTTGACGGCGGGCGGAAGGATCCAGGGTAAGCAGGGTAGAGCGGAATAGCCGGCCATGGCCTCGGACCGTTGCTCGGCTACGGGAGCCGATGCCGGTTCGGCTGTGGCGACGCCCGCACCGGCGGTGATGACGGATGCAATCGCTAGGGCTGTTGTCAGTGCACTCGATTTCTTGGTCATGGCAACCTCCGCTGTAGTGGTACCGGACGACCTCGCCGAGTGCACTCGATTGCGCTCGGACCGCTGGACACCCGGCGGGGCGGAATGCTCGAACACCAATTAACCCGCTCAGGAGGGGTCCCCCGCAAGGGCTCCGTCCGGACATCGGACTTTGCCGGCGAAGAAACCCCGCTTCCGCCCTCCACGTGGCCCCGGACACGCTGTGCCCCAAGCACTTGCTGGTTAACACGTCATCGAAGCCCGCCGATCTTGACTCGACAGTGGCGCGCGCACCCCACCCCGGGATGCGCGCGCCAGTTCGATCAACGCAAGGAACAACATGCGCAAGACTCTGTTCGCCCTGTCCGGCCTCGCCTTCGCCACCGCCGCCGCGGTGCTGCCCGCGGCCCCGGCCCAGGCCGCCTCCGGCTCGTGGGGCGCGATCGCGGTGTCCGACTACGGCGACCTGGGCTGGTCCTGGAACTACGACACCGAGGGCTCGGCGAGCCAGGCCGCCATCGACAAGTGCGCCAAGGCGAGCTGCTCGACCGTCACCACCTTCACCGGCTGCGGCGCGGTGGCCTTCTCGGATTCGATGAACAAGTACACCGGCGGCTACGGCGCGACGCCGGCCGACGCCGAGAACTCCGCCAAGTGGTACTCCGACTCCTACCTGGTGCGCACGGCCATCTGCAACGACTGAACCACCGGGGCCGGACGACCGCCCTGACATGGTCGGCCGGCCCCGGAGTCCTTGCACTGGAGCCCCTTTCGGGGGCTTCAGCGTTCGGCGGCTTCGACCGCCTTGCGCACCGTTTCAGCATCCGCGGGGGCCGCCTCGTTCTCCCAGAACGGCGCGGCGACGGCGTAGGGGGTGCCGTAGACGGGGGTTTCGGGTTGCGTGCGCCAGCTGTCGGCGAGCGAGCCGATATCGACGGTGTCGTAGCCGAGCCTGCTGATCAGTTCCGCCGCAGCGGTTTTCGCCGCGGTATCGTCACCGGCGATGGGCAGCGCGGTGCGATCGGCCGCCCCGGCGGGGCGGGCCAGCACGGCCAGATGCTTGAACAGGATGTTGTTGAACGCCTTCACGACCCGTGAGCGCGGCAGATGCCGTTGCAGCAGTTCGGAACTGGTGGCCACACCCGCGTCCAGGTCGGCGAATTCGCCGTCGCGGCCCGGATAGTAGTTGTTGGTGTCGATGACCACCTTTCCGATCAAGGGCTCGACCGGCACCTGCTGATACGCCTTCAACGGTACGGTCACCACCACGATGTCCCCCGCGGCGGCCGCCTCGGCCGGGGTCGCGGCACGGGCCCGCTCCCCCAGTTCGGCCACCAGCTCCGCCAGGCTCTCCGGCCCTCGTGAATTGCTCAGCACCACATCGATTCCCGCGGCCACGGCCAGCCGGGCCAGGGTGCCCCCGATATTTCCGCTTCCGATCAATCCGAGCGTCGTCATGCCCGCTGGTAACGCGGGCGCGGCGGGCGATGTTCCCGCGAGATCCTCCGGCGGTCACCGGGTGGGCGGGTCCAGGTCGCACCCACGGCCGCCGGCACGCGACGGCCGTGGGAGCTCGCCGGGTGGTCTCAGCCGAGGGTGATGGCGTCGAGGCGGGTGCGCAGGAACTCGGCGGAGACGACCGGCGCCAGGCCGGAGACCCGGCCGATGGGCGGCTCGAGGGGCGTCACCCGGGCGTCGTGGTCGAGTTCGTAGAAGTAGATGAGCGACACCAGGTCCTCGTCGGGTGCGGACGCCTGGGGCGGGAGTACGCGGTGGCGGCCCGCGGGCCAGCGCTGGCCGCTCCAATAGGCCAGCAGGTCACCGATGTTCACGGTCAGGGCGGACGGGTCGTAGGGCGCGTCCGCCCAGCCGCCGTCCTCGGTGTAGATCTGCAATCCGCCCGCGCCGGGTTCGCGGTCGAGGACGGTGACGGTGCCGAAGTCGGTGTGCGGACCGATGCGGAACTGGCCCGGTTCGGGCGGGCCGACCTCGGCCAGCGGCGGGTACCGGTTGATATTGCAGGTCCAGGTCGGACGGCTCGCCAGGCCCTCGAAGGGGTTGTGCGGCAGGTCGAGCGCGGCGGCGAAGAGCGCGAGCAGTTCGTCGGAGAGGGTGCGCATGGCCGCGGTGTAGGCGAGGAACAGCTCGCGCAGCTCGCCCACCTCCTCGGGCCAGACGTTGTCGAGGAACCACACGGTGTCGATCAGGGCGTCGCCGGTGCGGGTGTCCGCGCCGATCGCGAAGGTCTCCTTGAGGTCCGGCGGGGTCTCGGTGCCCTCGGCGTAGCCGTTGGCCTCGAGGCCGGGACCGATCCAGCCGCGCCCGCCGACGGAGACCGCATACCGCTGTTTCACCTCCGGCGGGAGCGCGAAGAAGCGCCGGGCCGCCGCCCGCAGGTCGGCCGGAAGTCCGTGCGGCACACCATGTCCGCGCACCAGGAGGAATCCGGCGCGCTGCATGCCCGCGTCCACCTCGCGCAGCACCGTGGCCGCGGTCTCGCCGCCTTCGCGCCAGCGGTCCAGGTCGACGGTCGCGATGGGGGTCATTCCGCCACTCCTATGTCCTCGTTCCAGAGTTCGGGCCGTTCCGCGATGAAACGGGTCATCATGTCCACGCAGGCCGGATCGTCGAGCACGGTGATGGAAACCCCGTGTACGGCAAGCCAGTCGTGGCCGCCGGTGAAGGTACGCGACTCTCCCACGATGACCGCTCCGATGCCGAACTGGCGGACCAGGCCGCTGCAATACCAGCACGGGGACAGGGTGGTGACCATGATGGTGTCGCGGTAGTCGCGGCGGCGGCCGGCATTGCGGAAGGCGTCGGTCTCGGCGTGCACGCTGGGGTCGTCGTTCTGGACGCGGCGGTTGTGGCCGCGGCCGAGCAGGTTGCCGGCGCTGTCGAACAGGGCCGCCCCGATGGGAATCCCGCCTTCCCGCAGCCCGAGTTGCGCCTCGTCATAGGCGGTGACCAGCAGATCCTGTGCGTTGATCATGCCGATCATGCTGCCACCGCGGCGCGTGCGATCCGGGACCGGTTCACGATCAGATAGGCCGCGCCGGAGAGCACGAAGCCGACGAAGAAGGTGATGTCGCCCAGCTGCGGCACCGCCTTGGCGACGAAGCCGACGAACTTCTCCTGATTGGAGAACAGCAGCACCGACACCACCAGCCCGGCCAGGAACGCCGACACGCCGGCCCAGTTGCGGTGGTCGCGGTCGTAGAGCAGATGGTCGATGCGCTGACCGCGACGCAGGTACTCGTCGGCGAACACCACACCCAGCCACGGCCCGATCCAATACGCGACGATGAGCAGGAAGCCCTCGTAGCTGGCCGCCGCGTCCGGCAGCGCCCACCAGGCGACCAGGAACCCGATCACGCCGAAGGCCACCGACACCAGCGCCCGCTGCGTGCGCACCGAGAACGTGAAGCCCATGGTCACGAAAGCCATTGCGCCCGAGTAGACATTGAGCGCATTGGCGGCCACCGCGCCCACCGCGATGGCCAGCAGGGTCAGGTCCGCCAGCAGCTTGGGCAGGTTGGCGGTGAACACATCGGTCGGGCTGCCCTGCGCGGTGCTCGCCACGGTCGCCGACGCCGCACCGACCACCTCCAGCCAGACACAGGAAATGAACAGGCCCGCCGAGGCGTACGCACCGGTCGCGGCCCGTGACACCGTCGCGGGCAGATAGCGGGAGTAGTCCGCCGCGTAGGGATTCCAGCCCGCGCCGTAACCGAAGGCGGTGCCGACGGTGAGCAGGAATCCGCCCGTGCCGCCCACGCCGCCGGCCGGAGCGGGAGCGCCCAGCGAGGCTTTGCTGAAGATCACCACGGTGACGATGGCGAACACGATGGCGAGCAGCGGGAAGGCGATGCGTTCCACCGCCTGCACCAGGTTGTGGCCGAAGAAGGCGAAGGCGGTCTGCACCACCACGATCACCAGCAGCGCGGTCGGCTTCGGCATGCCCGTCAGGGAATTCAGCGCGAACGCGCCGCTCACGGAGTTGGTGGCGAACCACCCGACCCCGCACATGACCGACATGAACGCGGCGGGCAAAGTGTTGCCGCGATAGCCGAAGGCCAAGCGCCCCAGCACCATTTGCGGGGCACCGTGCAGGGGCCCGCGCGCCGACAGCAGGTAGTGGGCGGCCGCGCCCAGCCCGGTACCCACGACGATGCCCAGGCTCGCCTGCCAGAAGTTCATGCCGTACGCGGTGACGGCGAGCACGCCCACGAAGACGGTGGCGAACTCCATGTTCGGAGACATCCACGTCCAGAACAATTTTCGCGGCGTACCGTGCCTGGCGTCCTCGGGGATGTAGTCGTCGCCGCCGGGCTCGACGGCTATCACGCGGTCGCCGTATGCGGGAGGGATCTCGGTGTCGGTCATGGCTTTCCGCCTCTCAGCGCTCGTGTGATTCTTCCAGCACGGTCCGGCCCAGCAGCGCGTAGCGGCCGGGGTCGGTGCGCTTCAGGTACAGGGCGTAGCCGATACCGGCGATGGCCACCGCGGCCACCAGGTACGGCGTCGCCTTCAGAATCAGCGACCCGGCCTCGCTGCCGGCCGCGGTGTCCATATTGAGGACCAGCAGCAGCACCACGCCGATCATGGCCACGCCGCCCACCAGCGGGGCCACCAGAGTCCGGAACCAGTGCCGGGTTTCGGGGTGATGGTTGCGGAAGTAGGCGATGACCGCGAAGGAGCACACGGCCTGCACGATCAGGATCGCCATGGTGCCGAGCACCGCCATCAGGGTGTAGAGGCTCGCGTAGGGGTCCTTGCCCGCGAGGCCGAAGGCCAGCACCAGCACGGCGGAGAAGACGGTCTGCGCCAGACCGGCGATGTACGGGGATCCGTTCTGCGGGTGGGTCTTTCCGATCGTCCGCTTCAACGCCGGAATCACGTCCTCGCGGCCGAGCGCGTAGAGGTAGCGGGAGGCGCAGTTGTGGAAGGCCATGCCGCAGGCCAGCGAACCGGTGACCATGAGCCACTGCATGGTGTCCACGGCCCAGTGCCCGACATAGCGTTCGGTGGGCGCGAAGAAGAGATTCATCGGATTGTCGGAGGCGGCCAGTTCCATGGCCCTGCCCTGCCCGTTGCCGGAGATGGTCATCCAGGAGATGAACAGGTAGAAAACGCCGACACCGAGGACGGCGATCATGGTGGCGCGCGGGATGATTCGCTTCGGATCCTTGGATTCCTCACCGTAGATGGCGGTGGATTCGAACCCGACCCACGACCAGAAGGCGAAGAACAGTCCCAGGCCCGCGGACGCGCCGTGGAAGGCGTTGACCGGATTGATCGGGGCCAGCGACAACCCGTCCGGCCCGCCGCCGTGCAGCAGCACCGACAGGCCCATGACCGTCAGCACGGTCACCTCGGTGACCAGCAGCACGATGAGCAGCCGCTCGGCCACGGCGACGCCGAACCAGGTGCCCAGGCCGTTGATCACCAGCATCAGGATGGCGAACACCCACCACGGAATGTTCACGCCCACCTGATCGGAGACCGTGTTGTGCGCGAAGCTCGAGAAGATGCCGATCAGCGACGGCTCGAACACCATGTAGGCGAAGGTGGCCAGCAGCCCGGCCGACAAGCCCGCGGTGCGGCCCAGGCCGTAGGAGATGAAGCCGTAGAACGCGCCGGTGGTGGTGATGTGCTTGGCCATGGTGGTGTAGCCGACGGTGAAGATGGCCAGCACCACCATGGCGATCAAAAACGCCGCGGGCGTGCCGATTCCGCTGCCGGCCGACATCATGAACGGCACATTGCCGGTCATGGCGGTGATGGGCGCGGCCGTCGCGACGGCCATGAACACCACGCCGAGCAGACCGACCACATTGGGTTTGAGCCGCGACACTCCCGCTGCGGATGTGTCCGATCCCCCGGAAAGTACGGTTGGTGCACTCGATTCCATGGTGAAGCTCCTCAATCTTGGTCGACTGACCTGCGAGGAATGTTCGGGCTGGAATGTTGCCTGGATATGAAACGGAGTTACCGGCAGAAACCAAAGGAGTGACTCAGGTCACTATTCTTACAGTCAGCCGGAAACCCGGTCCGGTGCTTTACGGATCGTATGGCGACCCCGCCTGAGGTCACCAGACGCCGGGGACCAGGCGCTTGGTCGTGTGGCGATAGGTCTCGTAGGGGGCGCCAAGGGTTGCCACCAGCGTCTTCTCCTCGAGCGTGATCCGGCGCAGGAACGCGTAGACCGGGACCACGGTGGTGAGCAGCAGGGACAGGTAGTTGCCGGCGGCCAGGCCGAAGCCCAGCGTCAGTAGCAGGATGCCGGTGTAGGAGGGGTGCCGGATCCAGCGGTAGGGGCCGGTGCTGATGACCGGCTGGTCGCGGTCCACCTCGACGGTGGTGCGAAAGTGCTTGCCCAGCACCGCGATCGCCCAGGCTCGCACGACCAGGCCCAGCCACATGAGGGCGACGCCGAGGATCTGCCACGGCAGGACCGGGCCGGGAAAGCGCAGCGGGCTGCCGGCCGGGAGGAGGATTCCGGCGAAGCTGGCGACCGTCATGGCGGCGGCCACCAGCACGAAGATGAGGAGCCTGGTGTGGCCGTCCCCGGCGGTGGAGCCGGTGCCGCGCAGGCGATCCCGCACCCGCAGCGCGATCTCGAATGCCATCCACGCCCAGGTGGTGTACACGGCGATGGTCACGTTGGACTCCCTTCCGGTTCGAGATAACCATCAAACGGGATCGGCCCGCATCAGGGATCCACCCGGAGAACGAACCCTGAGCGCCCCGGATCAGACCTGCTGCCGACACCGCGCCTCGATCAGTACCGCTCGAGTCGAATGGCATTGGCGGCCTTCTCGATCGGCTTCATGATCGGGCGCAGGGCCATGCCCTTCCACGGCATCCAGCGCAGCATGCGCATCATGGTCATCTGCATGCGCAGGGCGCGGGCGTCGGCGGCGACCATCTGGGTGGCGTTGTTCCAGCCGAGGGTCAGGTTCTCGTCGACGTACTCGCGCATGCGCTCCTGGTAGGCGGCGAAGGCGACGCGGTGGTCGCCGGCGGCGGCGCGCAGCTCACCGGCCAGCACGTACGCCCCGACCAGGGCCATGCTGGTGCCCTGCCCGGACAGCGGGGACGGGCAGTAGGCGGCGTCGCCGACCAGCGCGACGCGGCCCGAGGACCAACACTCCAGATGGATCTGGCTCACCGTGTCGAAATAGAAGTCCGGCGAGTCCGGCATGGCGTCGAGCAGGGTCGCCGTCTCCCAGCCGCCGCCGGCGAAGACCTCGGCCAGCAGCCGCTGCTGTGCGGCGGTGTCGCGGCGGTCCGGCAGCTGCTCGGGAGCGGGAAAGATGAACTGCGCCTTGGCCGCCGAGCGCTGCGTGCTGTACACCTGCACGACCTTGCCGGGGGCGGCGTGGATGAGCTCCCAGTGGTCGAGGTCCAGGTAGTTCGGCACCGAGATGACGCAGGCCGCCATGCCGGTGTGCCGGGCGAACTGCTCCTCCGCGCCGAAGACGCTGCGGCGCACCGTGGAATGCATGCCGTCCGCGCCGATCACCAGGTCGAACACCTGGGGAGCCGCATGGCGGAAGTGCACCTCGACGCCGTCGGCGTGCTCGATCAGCTCGGTGATGGCGTCGCCGAACCGATAGTCGACGCCGCTCTTGCCGGCGTCGAACAGGATTCGCGCCAGGTCGCCGCGCAGCACCTCGTCGTCGCCGGGCGAACGCATGCCGATCAGGTCCGGTCCGAGGGTGGCGATCGCCTTGCCGGTCGCGTCCACCCACGCACCACCGCGCATATCGGTGGAGGCCTTGCGGATCTCGCCGGAGAGCCCCATCCGCTCCACGACTTCCATTGCCACGCCGCGGATATCGACCTTGTACCCGCCCTCGCGCAGGGCCGGAGCCTGCTCCACGACGGTGACGGTGAAGCCGTACTTCTTCAGCCAGAAGGCGAGGGCCGGGCCGGCGACGCTGGCGCCGGAGATGAGGACGGTCTTGTTGGCGAACTGCTGTGTGCTGGTCATGTCACACAGCTTCGGCCGGGGCGCTCACCAACCCCTCACCGTCGGCTCACCGGCCCTCACCAACACCCTGACCTGCAATTTCAGGCGTCGTCCAACAGTGCCAGCCCCTCCCGCGCCCGCTCGTGCGCCTCGGTGATGGCGATCGAACCTCCGGCCGGGATCTCCAGCACCGACCAGTAGAGGTTCCGCGCCGCGGCCGGGTCCTCGGCACGAGCGATATCCCCCAGGCCGCGAAGTGCAGCGGCGTACATGTCGATCGCGCCGTGGGTCCGCGACAGCTCCGCTGCCCGTTCATAATCCGCGCGGGCCGCTTCGGCATCCCGCTCCGCCGCCCCGCCGAGGTAGATATCGCCGCGACGGGTCAAGAGGTCGGCAGTGTCCGCGGCCCAACCCAATTCGGTGTTCACCGCGATCGCCTCATCGATCAGAGCCAGCGAGGCGGCCCGATCGCCGTGCCGCTCGGCCACCGCCGCCAGCTTGTCCAAGGAGGCCGCGATCGCCCACCGGTCCCCGATCCGCCGGAACCGCGCCAGCGCCGCCGCGAACTCCGGCTCGGATTCGTCGACCCGCCCGGACATGAACAACGCCATCCCGTCCCCCAGCCGCAGAAACGCCTGCGACCAGTCATCCGCCCCGAACAGCCGGCGCAACTCCGCGGGCTTCCCGGGCAGCATCCCGCCCGCGAGCGCGAGCAGGAAGATCAGATGCGGCTGCCGCATCGGATGTTCCTGCGCCGCAACTCCGGCCGCCGCCCGCTCGACCTCGGCCGCGAGATCATCGCGTCCCCGCGCCGCCACCGCCACCACCAGCGCGTATTGCTCGGGATCCACCGCGACCAGCGACCCGGGCCGGGATGTGCGAGCCGCCGCGGCGACGCTCGACCCCACTCCCGGCGCATCATGCCCAGCAGCGGTTTCCGCAACGAACGGCGCGCGCCGCTCCTCGCCCAGAGGGCGCGCATCCGACCTGTGCGCCGCAGTGGGAGTGACCAGCGCCGTAGGCTCGTGGAGGTCTGTGTCTCGGCGGTCGCCGACGTCATCACGGCGTACCGGCCGACCCTGCGGCCGGGTAGCCGAGGCCGGCCGACGTGCCGCCGAATTCAGTTCGGGTAGTAGGCGGTTGGCGAGGGCGGGGCCGTCGCCCGAGTGGCCGGTGAGCCACCAGTACCAGGCTTGAGCGGCGATGAGGCGGGCGGCGAGGGCGGGGTCGGCGGTGGTGGACCAGTGCAGGGCGGCCTGTAGATTGTCGTGGTCGGTGGTGAGGCGGGCCAGGTGCTGGAGTTGGGTGGCGGTGCGTAGCAGGGCGTCCGTGGTTTCGGCCGTGTCGGCGAAGTATTCGGCGTGGGCGCGTTGGGTTTTCTCGTGGTCGCCGGATTCGATGGCGCGGGTGCGGGCGAATTCGCGGATGGTTTCGAGCATCCGGTAGCGGCCGGCGGCGATGTCCAGGAGGGATTTGTCGGTGAGGTCGGCGAGGAGGTCGTCGATATCGTCGATGTCGCACACCCGGCGGGCCTGTTCGGCGGTCGCGCCGCCCGCGAATACCGAGAAGCGCTGGGCCAGTTGCTGTTCGGCGGGTTCGAGGAGTTCCCAGCTCCAGGCCACCACGGCCTGCAGGGTCTGGTGGCGGGGTTCGGCGGTGCGGTCGCCGCGGGCCAGCAGGCGGAAGCGGTCGGTGAGGCGGGCGTCGATCTCGGGGAGGTCGAGGGTGCGCAGGCGGGCGGCCGCGAGCTCGATGGCGAGCGGGAGGCCGTCGAGGCGGCGGCAGATGCGGGCGACCAGGGCGATGGTGCCCGCGTCCGGGAGGAAGCCGGGGCGGACCGCGGCCGCCCGGTCGGCGAACAGGCGCACCGCCGGGGCCGCCAGCTGGTCGGCCAGCGGCGAATCCGATGGGGCCATGGGCAATTGGGGAACGGGGAACAGCGTTTCGCCCGTGACCCGCAGCGCCTCGCGGCTGGTGGCGAGAATCCGCAGGCCCGGGCATGCGACCAGCAGGCGGTGCGCGAGGCGGGCGATATCGAGGACGACGTGCTCGCAATTGTCGAGGATGAGCAGCAGCGGACGGTCGGCGAGCACGGCGACCAGCTGCGACTCGACATCGCGTGGCCCGGGGGCCGCATGCGCCGACAGGTCGCGACAGCCCAGGGCGCTCGCGATCGCCTGGGCCGCCTGCACACCGTCCACCAGCGGCGCCAATTCGACGAAGCAGACGTCGCCGCGGACCCGGCTGCCCGCCGCCAGCGCCAGCCGCGTCTTCCCGGTGCCGCCGGGGCCGATCAGGGTGACGAGGCGGGCCCGGGCGATCAGTGGCGCCAGCCGCGCGAGTTCGTCCTCCCGGCCGACGAAACTGGTGAGCGGGGTGGGCAGTCGCCGATTCGGCACGGCCGCAACCTCATCCGCGCGCAGGATCGCCAGGTGGGCGTCCATGAGCTCGGCCGAGGGATCGGCCCCGAGCTCGTCGGCGAGCAGCCGCCGTCCCGCTTCGAAGGATTCCAGCGCCTCGGCCTGCCGGCCCGCCGCGTACAGGGCACGCATGAGCAGAGCGCGCGCCCGCTCCCGGAGGGGATGTGCCGCAACCAATTCCGACAGTGTCGCCACCACCGCCTGCGAATCCCCCACCGCCAGCGCCGCCTCCGCCCGATCCTCCTCGGCGGCCAGCCGCGCCCCGTCCAGCCGCGCGCCCTGACTCTCGGCGAAGGGCGCGTCCCGCACATCGGCCAGCGCCGGACCGCGCCATAATCCGAGCGCCTCGTCCAGCAGCGTCATCGCCGCCCCGGAATCCAGGTCCCGCAAGGCTTTCCGCCCCTGCTCGGCCAGCCGCGCGAACCGGAGCGCATCCACCGACTCCGGGTCGACCGCCAATCGATAACCCGCCCCGGCCGACTCGACGAACTCGCCGTCCCCCACCCCGGTGCGCAGCGCCCGCCGCAGCCGCGACACCTGCGACTGCAACGCATGTCCCACATCCCCCGGTGGCTCCGACCCGTACAGGTCGTCGATCAGCCGCTCCCGCCCGACCACCCGCCCGGCATCCAATGCCAACACCGCCAGCAAGGCCCGCACCTGCGGACCCCCAATCGGAAACGGGCCCCCATCGGCCCGTCGCGCCTCGATCGGACCCAGAATCCCGAACTCCACGCGGCCAGTATGCCCGGGCCGGACCTGACCCCCAACGCGTGGATCTGAGCCGCTCCCGCTCATTCCGGTGCGCTGTGCCCGGAGCCTGCCGACCCACGTCGGAAGCACCGCCGGTTCGAATCCCAGGCCGGCGGCATACCTGGACGACGGGCGGCGATCCGGATCGCCGCTTGGAGAATGCGCTGGCGCACAGGGCTTCCCGGGCCTGTCCCGTACCTCGGAATGCACGCCGCAGGACCCTCGCGGGCTGTGGTCAGCGGGGTTCAGGGGCAGCGACCAGGTCCCGGATGAGCAGGGCGGTGTGGAGGGAGGTGCGGGTCTCGCCGTTGTCGAGATCGACGTCGAGGATGCGTTCGATGCGGGACAGGCGGTCGTAAAGGGTGGGCCGGCTGATATTGAGACGCTTGGCGAGTTCGGTCTTGTTGCCCGCCAGGTCGAGGAATTGGCGCAGGGTCCGGGTGAGATCGGCGGCATTGCGGATGTCGTGGCGGAGCAGGGCGCTCAGCTCGGTCTCGGCGAAGCGCTGGACGCCCGGCTCGTCGCGGATGAGCGATAGCAGGCCGCGCAGCCGGACGTCGCCGCTGCGATAGAAGGGGCGCGGAACCGAAGGGTCCAGGGAGAGAGCGACTTCGGCGACGTGCGCGGCCTGGGCCAGCTCGCGCGCGGTGTCGAGGAGGGAGTCCGATTCACCGCCGGCGCCGATGACCGCGCGCTCCACACCGGGCACGCGGCGGATCTCGGCGAGCATGGCCGAGCAGATCGCGGTGAGCGCGCCGTCCAGGTCGCCGCTCCGGGCGACGCCCAGCACGATGGTGACCCGATTGCCGTGGTCGGGTGCGGCCAGCGCGGTGGCCTTGGCCAGCGCCACCCCGTGCAGCGCCGCGTCCAGCAGTGCGGCCGTACGGCGTTGCTGCGCCACCGGATCCGCCTCGGCCGCCGCCGCGACCTCCACGGCGAGCGGGACATAGCGGGCGCGGCGGGCCAGCCCGAGCGCCGCCGCCAGCGCCACGGCGTCGCGCTCGTCGGTGAGGCGGCCGTTGACCATATCGTCGATGAGCCCGGTCTGGGCCTGCCGGTGCAGCCCGAAGCGGTCGCGCTCGATCATCCGGTGCAGGGTCAGTGTCTGCGCGCCGCGTTCGAGCACCATGCGGGCGCGGGCCGTGGGCACCCGGCTGGAGCGCAGGATGAGCCGGCCCCAGCGCTGTGTATGCGGGCCCACCGGAACCACATTCGGGTCGGAGTCGGGCAGCAACCGGGAGGTGGTCTCCCAGTGCTCGAGCAGGGCCGAGGTGCCGGTGTGGCGCGCGGTCAGGGCCAGCACGCGATGCGCCAGGTCCTCGAGCACGACCGAGGCGTCCAGCATTCCGGCAGCGGTTTTCACGATTTCGGCCAGCGACGCCCGCCGCACGCTCAGCGCCGTGAACGTCTCGTGCACCGTGCGCGCGAATTCCAGCTCCGCGTACTGGTCGGCCACGATCACCCGGTGCACCGCCTCGGTGACCTCCACGAACCGCACCACCCGATGCAGCGCCACGGTCGGCAACCCCACCCGGTCGGCGGTCTCGGCCACCACCGGCGACAATTCCCGCACGTAGGTGCCCAATTCGATGACCAGCCCGGACACCCCGGCCGCGGCCAGCGATTCCAGGTAGGCCACGGTGGCCGCGTCGCTACCGGCCAGCGCCTGTCCGGTGGTGAGAATCAATTCCCGTCCCACCAGAAGTTTCGCCACGTCCGGCAGTTCGCTCACATGCACCCACCGCACCGGCCGATCCAGCGGACCGCCGCCCACGACCTGCGGCTGCCCGGCCCGCACGACCGGCATGGCCAGCACATCAGCAACGGAGAGGAGCACCGACGAATCGTAATACGAAGTTGGAAAATGGATACACAACGTCGGGAATCAACCGGCGGGTAATGGCGCAGAGTAGGGACGGACACTCACGGAATCGAGGAGATATGCAGACCATCGCACACTGGCTCGACGGCAAGTCCTTCACCGGTTCCAGCACGGCGACCGCACCGGTCACCAATCCCGCGACCGGCGTGGTGACCGGACAGGTCGCCCTGGCCTCCGCGGCCGACGTCCGCACCGTGATCGAATCCGCCGTGGCCGCGTTCCCCGCCTGGCGCGACGCCTCCCTGGCCAAGCGCACCCAGGTGCTGTTCCGCTTCCGCGAACTGCTCAACGAGCGCAAGGAGGAGCTGGCCGCCCTCATCACCAGCGAGCACGGCAAGGTGCTCGCCGACGCGATGGGCGAGGTGACCCGCGGCCTCGAGGTCGTCGAATTCGCCTGCGGCATACCGCATCTGCTCAAGGGCGGCTACACCGAGAACGCCTCCACCAAGGTCGACATCTTCTCCGTACGGCAAGCCCTGGGCCCGGTGGCCATCATCTCGCCGTTCAATTTCCCGGCCATGGTGCCCATGTGGTTCTTCCCCGTCGCCATCGCGGCCGGCAACACCGTGGTGCTCAAGCCGAGCGAGAAGGACCCCTCGCCCTCGCTGTGGCTGGCCGAGCTGTGGCGCGAGGCCGGGCTGCCGGACGGGGTCTTCAACGTGGTCCAGGGCGACAAGGTGGCGGTGGACGAACTACTGGCGAACCCCGCGATCAAGGCGGTGTCGTTCGTCGGTTCCACCCCGATCGCCAAATACGTCTACGAGCACGGCACCGCCGCCGGCAAACGCGTGCAGGCCCTCGGCGGGGCCAAGAACCACATGGTGGTGCTGCCCGACGCGGATCTGGACCTGGCCGCCGACGCCGCCGTGAACGCGGGCTTCGGCTCGGCCGGTGAACGCTGCATGGCCATCAGCGCGCTGGTGGCCGTGGGCGATATCGCCGACGACCTGGTGGCGCGGATCACCGAGCGCGCCAAGACCATTCGCACCGGCGACGGCACCCGCGGCACCGATATGGGCCCGCTGGTGACCGAGGCGCACCGCGACAAGGTGGCGGCCTATATCGCGGCGGGCGAATCCTCCGGCGCCACCGTGGTTCTCGACGGCCGCGGGGTGGCCGCCGACGGCGCGGCCGACGGATTCTGGCTGGGCCCCACCATTCTCGACCACGTCACCACCGACATGAGCGTCTACACCGACGAGATCTTCGGCCCGGTGCTGTCGGTGGTCCGCGTGGACAGCTACGACGAGGCGCTGGCCCTCGTCAACGACAACCCCTACGGCAACGGCACCGCCCTGTTCACCAATGACGGCGGCGCGGCCCGGCGCTTCCACAACGAGGTCGAGGTCGGCATGGTCGGCATCAATGTCCCCATTCCGGTCCCCATGGCCTACTACAGTTTCGGAGGCTGGAAGAACTCCCTGTTCGGCGATTCGCATGCGCACGGCACCGACGGCGTGCACTTCTTCACCCGCACCAAGGCCGTCACCACCCGCTGGCTCGATCCCAGCCACGGCGGCCTGAACCTCGGCTTCCCCCAGAACCACTGAACGGAGTCCGCGATGACCCTGCCCAATGGGCTGACCCCGGAGGCGGCCCGCGAAAAAGCCGCCCGCGCCTACGAACTGGACCGCAAGCACGTCTTCCACTCCTGGTCCGCGCAGAAGTCGCTGGATCCCATGGTGATCACCGCCGCCCAGGGCTGCTACGTGTGGGACGGCGACGGCAACCGGCTGCTCGACTTCTCCTCGCAGATGGTGAACACCAATATCGGACACCAGCATCCGAAGGTGGTGGCCGCCATCCAGGAGCAGGCGGCCACGCTGTGCACCATCGGCCCGGCCTACGTGAACGACGCCCGCTCGGAGGCGGCGCGGCTCATCGCCGAACGCACCCCCGGCGAGCTGAACCGGATCTTCTTCACCAATGGCGGCGCGGACGCGGTCGAGCACGCGGTGCGCATGGCCCGGCTGCACACCGGGCGGTACAAGGTGCTCGCGCGCTACCGGTCGTATCACGGCGGCACCGAGACCGCGGTCAATCTGACCGGCGACCCGCGGCGCTGGCCGAACGACCACGGTAATGCGGGAGTCGTGCACTTCTTCGGACCGTTCCTGTACCGCTCGCACTTCCACGCCACCACCGAGGCCGAGGAGACCGAACGGGCGCTGCAGCACCTCGAGCAGACCATCGCGCTCGAGGGGCCGAGCACCATCGCCGCCGTCATTCTGGAATCGGTGCCGGGCACGGCCGGCATCATGGTGCCGCCCCCGGGATACCTGGCCGGCGTGCGCGAACTGTGCGACAAGTACGGCATCGTGTTCATCGCCGACGAGGTGATGGCGGGCTTCGGCCGCACCGGAGAATGGTTCGCCATCGACCATTTCGACGTGGCGCCGGACCTGCTCACCTTCGCCAAGGGCGTCAACTCCGGGTATGTGCCGCTGGGCGGCGTCGCCATCGCACCGCACATCGCGGCCACCTTCGACGACCGCGCCTATCCGGGCGGGCTCACCTACTCCGGGCATCCGCTGGCCGCGGCCGCGGCCGTCGCGACCATCACCGCCATGCGCGAGGAGTGCATCGTCGAGAACGCCGCCGACATGGGCGAACGCGTCATCGGCCCGGGTCTGCGGGAACTGGCCGAGCGGCACCCGAGCGTCGGTGAGGTCCGCGGACTCGGCGTGTTCTGGGCCGTGGAGCTGGTCCGCGACCGCGCCACCCGCGAACCCCTGGCGCCCTACGGCGGCACCAGCCCGGCCATGAACGAGACGGTCGCCGCGGCCAAGGCCGCCGGACTGCTGCTGTTCGTGAACTTCAACCGCCTGCACGTGGTCCCGCCCTGCACCATCAGCGAAGCCGAGGCCAAGGAGGGACTCGCCATCCTCGATCAGGCGCTCACGGTCGCTGACTCCCATACCGTGTGACCCGGAGACGGTGAATTCCGAGAAGGCGAGGAGCGCGATGGATCAGGAACAACTGCAATTCATCGGCGGCGCACGACGATCCGGGTCGGGCGCGCCGCTGTCGATCATCGCGCCGGCCACGGGCGCGGTCATCGCCGCGGGCGCCGGCGCGAACACGGCCGACGTCGAGTCGGCGGCGACCGCGGCCCGGGCGGCCTTCCCCGGCTGGGCCGGGCTCACCCCGGCCGCCCGGTCGGACCTCATGCACGAATGGGCCCGGATCCTGCGCGCTCGTGCCGGGGACCTCGCCGCGATCGAAAGTGTCAACGCGGGCAAGCCGATTCGCCTCGCCACGGAATTCGACGTGCCCGGCACCATCGACAACACGGCCTTCTTCGCCGGCGCCGCCCGGCACCTGGAAGGCAAGGCGGCAGCCGAATACTCCGGTGACCACACCTCGTCGATCCGGCGGGAACCCCTCGGCGTCATCGGGTCCATCGCGCCTTGGAACTATCCGCTGCAAATGGCGGCCTGGAAGATCCTGCCCGCCGTCGCCGCCGGAAACACGGTGGTGCTCAAGCCTTCCGAGCTGACCCCGCTGTCCTCGCTGTTGTTCGCGGAGGCCGCCACCGACGCGGGCGTGCCGCCGGGCGTGATCAATGTGCTCACCGGCACCGGCGCCGAGGCGGGACAGCCGCTGGTGGAGCATCCGGCCGTGGCCATGGTGTCGTTCACCGGCTCCACCGGGGTCGGCAAACGGGTGGCCGCCACCGCCGCCGGTATGGTCAAGCGGGTCCACCTCGAACTCGGCGGCAAGGCCCCCTTCGTCGTCTTCGACGACGCCGACCCGGAAGCCGCGGCGCGAGGCGCGGTCGCGGGCGCGCTCATCAATACCGGCCAGGATTGCACGGCCGCCACCCGCGCCTATGTGCAACGCCCGCTGTTCGAGGAATTCGTCGGCCGCGTAGCCGATCTCATGGACCGGGTGATACTCGGTCCGGTCGAGAACCTGGAAACCGATATGGGACCGCTCATTTCGCGCGCACACCGCGACAAAGTGCTGGGCATGGTGGAACGCGCCCGCGAATCCGGCGCGAAAATCGTTCGCGGCGGCCGAATTCCGGAACACACCCCGGCGGCCGGTTCGTACTTCGAGCCGACCCTGATCACCGGCGCGGCCCAGGACTCCGAGATCGTGCAGCACGAGATCTTCGGCCCGGTGTTGGTCGTACTGCCCTTCGAGACCGACGACGAGGCCATCGCGCTGGCCAATGACACGGTCTACGGGCTGGCCGCCTCCGCCTGGTCCCGCGACGTGTTCCGCACCCAGCGGGCGAGCCGGGAAATTCAGGCCGGCTGCGTGTGGATCAACGACCATATTCCGATCATCAGCGAAATGCCGCACGGCGGGTACAAGTCCTCCGGATTCGGAAAGGACATGTCCGCCTACGCATTCGAGGAGTACACGAATATCAAGCACGTCATGTCGGATATCACCGGCGCGGCGCACAAGCCCTGGCACGACATCATCTTCCGGGCCGGCTAAAAGCGGCGATATCGCGCGGGCGGGCTCCGATCGGACCCGCCCGCGAATTTCTGGGCTATCCTCATGACACAGGAGGAGGCGGAAATGGACCGGCCGACGTCGCCGACGCAGGTATTGCGGTCCACCGTGCGTATGCCCCGCCGCTCCGAGGATCGCGCCGCCACCAGCTGACTCTCTCGAAAGCCGCCGACTGGTCCCCCCACGGGTGACCATCGGCGGCTTCCACGTACCCCGAGCACGCAGGCGCGAACGTTCGCCGTTACGGCACGAGAGAAGGAGTTGATCGGCCATGTCGGCCAAAGGAAGCAAACTGTGGGCGTCGGCACTCATCGATGCAGCGCCGACGCCGTACTGGACCGACCGGCCCGAGCGGCCGACCCCCACCGACCCCCTCACCACCGCCACCACCGCGGATCTGGCCGTCGTCGGCGGCGGCTACAGCGGACTCTGGACCGCGCTGCTGGCCAAGGAACGCGATCCCGGCATCGATGTGGTGCTGCTGGAGTCCGGTCTCTGCGGACACGCGGCCTCGGGCCGCAACGGCGGATTCTGCTCCGCCAGCCTGACCCACGGCCTGGCCAATGGCATGGAGCGCTTCCCCGACGAGATCGGACAGCTCGAACGGCTCGGCCGCGCCAACCTGGACGACATCGAGAAGGCCATCCTCCGGTACGGCATCGACTGCGACTTCGAGCGCACCGGCGAAATGGAGGTCGCCACCGCGCCCCACGAGGTCGAATGGCTGCAGGAGAGCCACGACGCCGCCGAAGCCCTCGGCTACCGCACCGAACTGCTCGACGCCGGCCAGGTGCAGGGCATGGTGCACTCGCCCACCTACCTCGGCGGCTGGTGGGACCGCGACGGCGTCGCCATGCTCGATCCGGCCCGGCTGGCCTGGGGACTACGGCGCGCCTGCCTGGATTCCGGTGTCCGCATCTTCGAAGGCACTCCGGTGCAACGCCTTTCGAAATCCCACGGCGGCACGCTCACCCTGCACACTCCGCACGGTGAGGTCCGCGCGCCCCGGGTCGCCCTGTGCACCAGCGCTTTCGCGGGCCCGGTGCCCAAGGTGTCACGCCACGTGGTGCCGGTCTACGACTACGCGCTGATGACCGAGCCACTCACCGCCGAACAGCTCGACAGCATCGGCTGGGGTACCCGCATGGGCCTGGGCGACGCCTCCTACCGCTTCCACTACTACCGCCTGACCAGCGACAATCGCATCCTCTTCGGCGGCTACGACGCCATCTACCACTTCGGCAATCGCATCGCCCCCGCCCTGGAATACAACGAGGCCACCTTCGAAACCCTCGCCCAGCACTTCTTCCAGACCTTCCCGCAGCTCGACGGCCTGCGCTTCACCCACCGCTGGGGCGGGGTCATCGACACCTGCGGCCGGTTCTGCGCCTTCTTCGGCTCCGCCTACAAGGGCCGGCTGGTCTACGCCGCCGGCTACACCGGGCTCGGGGTGGGCGCGACCCGCTTCGGCGCGGAGGTCATGCTCGACCAGCTGTGGGGCCGCGACACCGAGCGGACCCGCCTGCGCATGGTCCGCTCCCGGCCGCTGCCGCTGCCACCGGAACCGTTGCGCTCCGCGGGAATTCACCTCACCCGCTGGTCCCTGGCCCGCGCGGACGCGCACCAGGGACGCCGCAATCTGTGGCTGAAAACCCTCGACTACACCGGCCTGGGCTTCGACAGCTGAGCGGCCGGAATCAGTTGGGCCGGCGCAGGATCAGCACCGTGATCTCGCTCGGCGCGAACAGGCGCAGCTGCGGACCCCAGAAGCCGGTGCCCCGGCTGGTGTAGAGCTGGGTGCGCTCGCCGTGGCGGCTGAGCCCGGCCACCACGGGCTGATCGAGGCGGACCAGGTACCGGAAGGGCCAGATCTGCCCGCCGTGGGTGTGGCCCGAAATCTGCAGGGCCACACCGGCCGACACCGCGTCGGTGACCTGTTTGGGCTGGTGGGCCAGCAGGACCACCGGCAGCGCCGGATCGGCGCCGGCCAGGGCCGCTTCGATGTCGGGGCCGTGGCCGGGCAGGCCGCTACCGGTGGGGTCGTCGATGCCCGCCAGCACGAGGCTGTCGCCCTCGCGGGTGATGACCTCGTGCTGGTTGCGCAGCGGCTGCCAGCCCAGGCCGGACATGTGGTCGATCCAGCCCGGTGCGTCGCCGAAGTATTCGTGATTGCCGGTGATGTAGAAGCGGCCGTACTCGGCCTCGACCTTGCCGAGCGGATCGACCTGCGCCCTCCGCTTCTCCACCGAGCCGTCCGCGAGATCGCCCGCGTGACAGGCGATATCGGGACGCAGCGCGTTGACCTCCTCGACCACCCGCTCCGACCAGCGCAACCGATCGGTCGCGGCGTAGTGGGTGTCGGTGACGACCACCAGCCGGAAACCGTCCAAACCCGCACCGAGACCGGGGATCTCGACCTGGACCGTACGCACGCGCGGCACCCGGCGCGCCTCGTAGATCGCCCAGGCGGACAGCACAATCGACACCGCGAGCACCCCGACCGCCACCACGCGCGAGCGCACCGGATCGTCCACCCCCGCGACCGTAAGTACACCCCGGACCGCGGCGCCGATCACCGACCAGGTGAACACCACCCACATGACGCCCAGCATGGTGTCGCCCACCAGCGACGCCGCGTCGGACTGCCGCGGGCCGTGCCCGAGCAGCATGCCCGCGGGCAGCGCCAGATAGCCGAGCAGGAACACCGCCGACCCGAGCCAGAACCAGGTCCCGGACATCGTCGTGTAGACCAGCAGCCACCAGGGGAGGGCGAACAGGAGCGCGGGAATGCCGAGGAACAGAACCGCGCGCGGAACGTACTTCACGGGAGATCATCCTTGTCGGACCGAAAACCGCCGGACCCGGCGACCGATCCCAACATACCCGCGCGCTCGCGACCGCCGGTCGGGCGTTCGCCCGACCAGCCGCGATGAGGAAGGATGATCTCGTGATCGACCAGAACTCCGGCCGGGGAGCTCCGATCCTCGACGACATCTCCAAGCGGATCATCGATCAGCTCCAGGAGGACGGGCGACGCGCGTACGCCACCATCGGCAAGGCCGTCGGACTCTCCGAGGCCGCCGTCCGCCAGCGCGTGCAGAAGCTGGCCGATGCCGGGGTGATCCAGATCGTCGCGGTCACCGATCCCCTGCAGGTCGGGCTGTTCCGGCAGGCCATGATCGCCATCACCGTCGACGGGCCGGTGCAGCAGGTGGCCGACATCTTGGCTGCCATCGAGGAAATCAACTATGTCGTGGTGTGCGCCGGACGCTACGACATCCTCTGCGAGGCCGTGTGCCCGGACGACGAAGCCCTGCTCGACCTGGTGTCCAACCGGATTCGCGGGCTGGCCGGGGTCCGGCATGCCGAGATCATGGTGTACCTCAAGCTGCGGAAGCAGACCTACAAGTACGGCACCCGCTGATCGGGGCGCGAACCCTCACTCGGCCCCGGGTTCGCCCGCCGGCTCCGCGGTGAGCGTGGCGAGTTCGGCCGCGAGGTTGGCGCGGGCCGCGGACTCGTAGCGGGACCGGGCGGTGGGGGTGCGGAAAAGCGCGGGCTGCCCGGCGAGCGCCGCCAGCACGGCGGCCCGGCCCGAGCGGAAGAGCGGGTCGGGAACGTGGGCGTACTCGGCGCGGACGGCGGCGGTGTAGGCGGCGTAGGCGGTCGCGTCGGCCGCGAGGATCGCCAGATCGGCATCGCAGAGCACCGCGCCGTTGCGGTCCGACGGGTCCGGATGGTGGCCGCCGGTGAGCCGGACCAGCCGCGCGGCCTCCGCCACCGTGTCCGCGCCGACTCCCAATGCGGGCAGGGCGGTTTCGGCCAGGCGGGCGCTGGCCTCCTCGTTGTCGGTGCCGTCGACGGCGTAGACCGCGTCGTGGAAGAAGGCGGCGTAACGCACCGCGTCCAGATCCTCCGCGTCGGCGGCCAGATCGTCGATGACCGCCAGCATGGCGGCCAGGTGCTCGACGGTGTGATAGCGGCGGTGCGGCTCACGGTAGCGGCGGACCAGGTCCTCCCCCACCGCGCGTGCCTGCGGCCCGGCCAATTTCGTCCAGCGGTCCAGCAGATCCGCGTCCAGACTCATCCCCATCCGGGCAGTGTGCCCAATCTTCGGTCCGGAGAAAACCCCTCCGGCAGCGTGGTTTTCACCACTGGCTCACAAGGTCAAGCGTTCCCGAGCGTGAGGTAGCGCTGAATGGTGGGCCCGATGTCGGCGACGATCTGCTCCGAGCTCAGCGCCACCACCGGCGGCAGCCGTAAGACATAGCGGCACAGGGCGAGTCCCAGGATCTGGGTGGCGATCAGACCCGCGCGATGCGGTGCGTCGGCCGGATCGCCGAAACGGAGCACGGCCGGCATGAGCTGCTGGGCGAAGATGCGCCGGGTGCGTTCCACCACGTCCTCGTCGGTCAGCGACGAACGAATGAGGGTGAGCAGGATCTCACTGGTCGGCGGCTGCTCCCACAGCTCCAGGAACCGCGCCGCGAGCAGTGCGCCCAGCGAATCCGGCGCGGCCGCACCGAGATCCGGCAGCTCCAGGTCGACATCCAGTGCGGCGTCGAACAATCCGTCCTTGTTGCCGTAGTAGCGCATCACCATCGACGGGTCGATCCCGGCGTCGGCCGCGATCGCCCGGATGGTCGCCTTCCGGTAGCCGTCCTCGGCGAAGCGGCGCCGTGCCGCCTCCAGAATCGCCGCGCGGGTGGCATCCGACCGCCGCGGCCCCGTCTCCACAATCATGCCCACAAGTGTAGGCCAACAACTGTTGACTACCAAGGGCCGGGTTACAGTGAGCCATGTCCATGCAGCCCAAGCGCTGGACGCCGCCCAAGGCGACGGCCCGCGCCCACGAAAACCACAGTGCGCCACCCATGCCGCCCGTACGGCGGCTCGAGGTGCCCGGAGACGGGCCCGAGGATGTGGTCGTCGCCCCCGACGGCAGAGTCGTCGCGGGACTCGCGGACGGCACCCTGGTGGCGGTCGACCCGGCCGACGGCACCGTCGAGCGGATCGGGCACACCGGCGGGCGACCGCTGGGACTGCACGCGAACCCCGATGGCTCGCTGCTGATCTGCGATGCCAACCGTGGGCTGCTGCGCCTGGACAAGCCGGGCGGGCAGGTCGAGGTGCTGGTGTCCGAGGTCGACGGCGTGCCGCTGAACTTCACCAGCAATGTGGTCGCCGACGGCGACACCGTCTACTTCTCCGAGTCCACCCGGCACTGGTCGCTAGGCGAGTACATGGGCGACATGCTCGAGCACTCCGAGACCGGCCGGCTGCTGCGCCGCAATCCCGACGGCAGCGTCGAAACCCTGGTCGACGGGCTGAAATTCGCGAACGGCATCGTGCTCGCCCCGGACCGTTCGTGCCTGCTGGTCGCCGAAACGGGCGGCTACAGCATCATCCGCTACTGGCTGACCGGGCCGAAGGCGGGCACCCACGACTACTTCGCCGAGAACCTGCCCGCCTTCCCCGACAATATGGGCCTCGGCAGTGACGGGCTGGCCTGGGTGGCGCTGGTGTCGCCGCGAAATCCGCTGCTGGACATGCTGCTTCCGCTGCCCGGCGTGCTGCGCCGGCTGGTGTGGGCGATTCCCGAAGCGCTGCAACCGAAACCGGCCCGCACCGTGTGGGTGCAGGCCTTCGACTTCGACGGGAATCTCGTCCACGACCTGCAGCGCGAGGGCACCGACTACGCCATGGTCACCGGGGTCGCCGAACAGGACGGCGCGATCTACCTCGGCAGCCTGACCGAATCGGCGATCGCGGTCACCGCGGTGCCCTAGCTCTTCTGAGCCTCGTCCTGTGCGTGCTGCGCCTGGGCCAGCTGCCCGGGCGTGTACCGCAGCGTCAGCGCCAGCAGGCCCATGACCGCGGTGCCGATGGCGCACACCAGCAGGACGAGGGTGTACCCGCTGCCCAGCGCATCGATCTGGCTCGGCGACATCTCGCTCACCTTGCCCGATTTGCCGCCGAGCGCCAGCGTGCGCGACAGGGCGACCGGGCTCAACACGCCGACCGCGAACGGCGTGCCCATGTTCATGAACATCTGCCCGACCGCCGACAGCGGGCCGATGTGGGCCATGTCCACGCCGACCAGCACGCACAGCGGCAGGATCACGATGGCGGTGCCCACGCAGAAGCCGACGATCGACATCATCACCAGCAGCGTGGGGAAATAGTCGGCCGAACTGTCCAGTGTGGAACCGAAATACAGCGCGCCCGCCAGCACCAGGGCGGCCGCCAGCAGCAGCCAGCGCGCCCGGACATACATGCACGCCTTGGACGCCACCGCGGTACCGACGCCCGCGCCGAGGGTGAACGGAATGCTGGCCAGACCGGCCTGCAGCGGGCTGTAGCGCAGCACGTTCTGCAGGAACTGCGCGACGAAGAAGGTGGTCGCGCCGAGCACGCCGGAAGTCAGGAAGATGGCGGCGAAGGTGATCACGCGGTCGCGACTCTTGAACAGCGACCACGGCAGCAGCGGGTTGTCCACATCACGCTCGGCGAAGATGAACACGATCAGCAGGACGAAACCGCCGATCAGCGCGCCGAGGATGACCGGAGAGCCCCAACCCATTTCGGGCCCCTCGGTCGCACCGAAGACGATCGACACGCAGGCCAGCGTGCCCAGGATGGCGCCGCGCACATCCATGGACATGCGGTGGTGCGCGGTGTCGCGCAGCTGGTAGATCGCGCCCCAGACGATGAGAATGCCGATCGGCACATTGATCCAGAAGATCCAGCGCCAGTCGACCTGGGTCAGCGCGCCGCCGATGACCAGACCGCCGACCGAGCCGACACCGACCATGGATCCGAAGATGGCGACCGCCTGATTGCGGGCCGGGCCGGGCGCGTAGGTGCTCGCCACCAGCGCGAAGGCGGTCGGCGCGGCAATGGCCGCGCCCGTACCCTGCAGCGCGCGGGCCGCGATCAGCCAGGCCTCGTTCTGCGCCGTGCCGCACAGCGCCGAGGCGACGGTGAACAGCGCGACGCCGAGGATCAGCATCCGCTTGCGGCCGAACGAGTCGCCGAGACGTCCGCCCAGCAGCATGAGGCCCGCGAACGGAAGACCATAGGCCGTGACCGTCCACGCACTGCCCGCGCTGGACAGGCCGAGCTGTTCCTGTAGTCGCGGCAGCGCCAGGATCATGACGGTGCCGTCCAGCACGACCATCAGCTGAAGCCCGCTGAGGACGAGAATTGCGAGCCCGAACGCCCGCTTGGTCACCGGATACTGCATCGTCGCAGCGGGGTTATCGAGCACCCGCCCACTGTAATGGATGCACTATCCGGCGAACCGAACTCATTACGCGACGTCAGGAGTTGTCCTGGTCCGGCGCACCCGCGGTGAAGCCCGCGGTCGGGCCGATGACGATGATGGCCGGCGGGCGAATGCCCTCGGTGCGCACCCGCTCGGCGACGGTGGCCAGGTCGGCGCGCAGGATGCGCTGGGTGCGCAGGCTGCCCTCCTGGATGACGGTGACCGGGGTGTCGGCGGCACGGCCCCCCGAGATCAGCGCGTCGGCGAACTTCTCGATCCGCTCCACCGCCATCAGCAACACGATGGTGCCGCGCAGCCGGGCCAGCGCGGGCCAGTCCACCAGCGAATCCGGGTGGTCGGGGGCGACATGGCCGCTGACGACCACGAACTCGTGCGTGACACCGCGGTGGGTGACCGGGATACCGGCCAGGGCGGGCACCGAAATCGCGCTGGTGACACCGGGAACCACGGTCACCGGGATACCGGCGTCGACGCAGGCTTCGAGTTCTTCGTAGCCGCGCCCGAAGACATAGTTGTCGCCGCCCTTGAGCCGCACCACGAACTTGCCCGCCTTCGCGCCCTCGATGAGCGCGGCATTGATGGCCTCCTGCGCCATGGCCCGGCCGTAGGGAATCTTGGCCGCGTCGATGACCTCCACCTCCGGCCCGAGCTCGGCCAGCAGCTCCGGCGGCGCGAGCCGGTCGGCGACAACGAGATTCGCGCGGGCCAGCAGACGGCGGCCGCGCACGGTGATCAGATCCGGATCGCCGGGGCCGCCGCCGACCAGCGCCACGCCCGGGGTCACGGGGGCCGAATCATCGGTCACCACACCGGATTGCAGGGCTTCCAGCAGCGCGTTGCGCACCGCGGCCGAGCGGCGGTGCTGCCCGCCGGCCAGCACGCCCATCGTCATGCCGTCGTAGCGCGCGGTGGCCGGGGTGACTGCGGTGCCCAGCCGCGCGGTGTCGGCGCGGACACAGAAAATGCGGCGGCGGGTGGCCTCCGCGACCACGGCCGCATTGGTCTCGGGCTCGTCGGTGCAGGCCATGACATACCAGGCGCCGTCGAGATCGCCGTCGGCGTAGGCACGCAACTCCAGGGTCAGCTGTCCCGAGGTGGCCATGCCCTCGACCGCGGGCGTGGCCTCGCGGCTGATCACGTGCACATCCGCACCGGAGGCGATGAGCAGCCCGAGCCGCCGCTGCGCCACCGTGCCACCGCCGACCACGACCACGCGGCGACCGTTCAGATCGAGGCCGACCAGGTAGTTCAGATCGCCGGTGTCGACCCGGGACTCGGGAACCGGCTGGTCATCGGGGGTGGCTGCGGGGTTCTGCACAAGGATTCAGGGTACGGCGTGGGCGTCGGCGCACGACAATCGACCGGCATCCGGGTGGCAATCGATACAGAGTTCACAACGGTCGCGGTCATCTTGCGCATCCGACGCGCCGGCCATTTCTATGCTCAATAGCTATGACACGCAGTGCCGCCGTGCTTGTTCGCTGTTGCCTGCTCGCCGCACTGGTGGTGCTCGGCATTCCCTTCGGAACCGGTCACGCGGACCCGCCGGTCGAGGCCGTCTATGCGCAGCCGGGGCCGTGGGCGGTGACCGAACAGCGCGCCTTCACCTGCTGCGACTCCACCGGGGCCGCCTACGACATCTGGTATCCGACCGAGCTGGGGGCCAACGGGTTCCGGCATCCGATCATCACCTGGGGCGACGGGACCAACGCGCACCCGAACCAATACGCTTATCTGCTGCGGCATTTCGCGTCCTGGGGGTTCGTGGTGATCGCCACCGAGAACTCGGCCACCGGGTCGGGGATCGACATCGCGGGGGCGGTCGACCGGCTGCTGTCCCTGGCCGCGGACCCGGACAGCGTCTTCCACGACCGGCTGGACCCGGATGCGATTGGCGCGGTGGGGCATTCGCAGGGGGCGACGGGCGCCCTCAACGCCATGATGCATTCGGGCGGCCGGATCAAGACCGCCGTGCCGATCGAGCTGCCCATCCAGCTGTCGTGCCTCCTGGGCTGGTGCCCCGATACCCACGGACTGGCCGGCGGTTCGATCTTCTTCGTGAACGGTTCGGCCGACACCGTCATCTCGCCGTCCGAGCAGACCTTGCCGCCGACGGCCGTCGGCCTGCAATCACTGCGGGCCTTCTACGACGCGGTGCCCGCCGGTGTCCAGAAGGCGTGGGGCACCCTGGTCGGCCCGAACCACAATGATGTTCAGGGCCAACCGGATTGCGCCGACGCCTCCTGGCCGTGCACCTCCGGCGTCTCCGGCTACCTCGGCTATCCCACCGCCTGGCTGGCCGCCCGGCTGCTCGGCAGGGCCGACGCCCAGCGGGCGTTCGCGGCCGGATCCGGCGAATTCCTCGCCCCGAATCCGCTGTGGACCAACCAGATCAGCGACATCACTACCCCATGACCTTGCCGAAGTTCGCGTCTTCCTGAATCAGGTGCAGGCCACGGCCCTTCCGGAGCGGCAGCTGGCCGAGGTCGACCCGATCGAGCGTGATGGTGACCGGGTGGCCGTCCAGCCGGCCGTCGAGCACCAGCCGGTCCGGCGTCGGTTGCTCATAGCCGAGATCCGCCAGGTCCGTGGTCGCCTGCGCGCTGCGGAGCACCAATCGGTGTGCGCCGGTGTCGATCTGCGCGCCCAGCGGCATCAACTCATCGTCCATGCGTTGTACGACGGCCATC
Source organism: Nocardia sp. NPDC059228 (assembly GCF_042754245.1). Classification (NCBI taxonomy): domain Bacteria; kingdom Bacillati; phylum Actinomycetota; class Actinomycetes; order Mycobacteriales; family Nocardiaceae; genus Nocardia; species Nocardia sp. NPDC059228. The sequence continues at coordinate 29,533 of NZ_JBHZAL010000008.1, forward strand.
TTCGGCTGGTCGAGAACCAGTCGCCGCCAGCGGCTCTCATCGGTCAGCAGCGGCGGCACCGGCCGGCCGTCGCGGGTGAAGTCGGTGACCGTCCAGATGCCGTACAACTCGGATTTCGGGCTGCCACCGCCGTATTCGTGCCAGTTGTCCGCCCCGATCCAGACGTAGCCCGCCGACAACCACACGATCAGCAGCACCTGCGCGGCGGCCGCCCAGCGCCGCGTCCGGCGCGTGCGGAACGGCTCCGGTGTGGCGGCCGGACCGGCGGCCCGGCCGGTCAGCAGCGCGGTGAGCCGCGGAGCCTCGGGCACCAGCAGGACCAGGCAGAGCAGCATCAGATGGAACGACAGCAGCTTCACCGGCACATCGAAGGTCATGTTCAGTACCCACACCTGCGCCATGCTCACCAGGCTCAGCAGCACACCCGCCAGCCGGGTGCGCGGCACCAGCAGCAGCACGCCGCCCAGCACCTCGGCGATCCCGAGCAAGGTTTCGTACACCGGTGACACGCCGACCTGACTCCACAGCACACTCATGGGCGCGAAGTCGCCGTACGGGGTCAGCAGCGTGGTGAGCGCGGGCTCGGGCATCTGCGTCGGAATCGCCTTGGCGAACCCGTATCCGAGCATCTGACCGGCCAGGCACAACCGGATGAACAACAGGAACCACGCGGACAGGCGGTGGTACTCGGTCCGGGTGCGGTCCAGCATCGTCCAGAGCACGGTCCCGGCCGCCGCGATAACGAGCAGGCAGAACACCAGGATCCAGAAGACCGCCTGATCACCGCTGCCCGTGCTGTGCAGCGCCACATCGGTCCCGAAGACGGTGTGGCCCGTCCACTTCACCACGGGCAGGGACACGCTCATCCAGAGGCGGGGCCAGTCGTCCGGGAGCCAGCGTTGCAGCGGTCCCGCGAAGTCGATCAGCATTTGCGGGTAGAAGACGCAGAAGAGCCCGAAGTACAGGAATCCGAAGCGGAAGAGAATGCGTCCGATCGGATTCCAGGACCGTGCGGGCTCGGTGTCCCTCCCCTCCCGCTCGGTCGCGGTGTCGATTGTCTGCACGCTCATGCCCCGTCCCTCACTTCCATTCGGAAGCTTCGACGGTAGGCGGTCCGGCGGCCCGCACGCTTCCGGATTCACCCTGAGCCGACCCGGAATATGCCTGATAGGAACTACTTCTCGAGGCGTACGTGGCAGCACGACCACGACATGGCGACCAAGCCACATCCCGGTCACCGGTACTGGTGAAACGGGTCTCGCCGATCCCCTACCAGAGCTATTTAGAACGCGTTACATTTCACCCAACGTGCCGACCGGACTTACCACAGCGGCGACCCGGCCGCATCCGGTGGCCCGCAGGCACACTCCGCTACACCCGCGCAGGGAGGACCCCATGACTTCGGCCCACGCCGATCCCAACCAGCGGATGGAACTCACGGTTTCCGACCAGAACCTCGATGAACTCGCGACCGAACTCGCGCAGTGGCTCGGGACCAAGGTCGAGGCCGACGAGCCGCCGCAGGTCACCTCGATCACCCGGCCGCAGGCCGGCGGCATGTCCAGCACCACGCTGCTCTTCGACGCCGAGTGGACCGAGCAGGGGCAGGCGGCCGGCGGGTCCTTCGTGGCGCGGCTCGCGCCCGATCAGAGCTCCTTCCCGGTGTTCGAGAACTACGACCTGGCAACGCAGTTCGCGGTCATAGCCGGTGTCGCCGAGGCCACCGACCTGCCGGTGCCGCCGCTGTGCTGGCTGGAAACCGGTTCCGACAATGTGCTCGGCGCACCGTTCTTCGTCATGCGACGCGTGAACGGCCGTGTGCCCGAGGACAATCCGCCGTACGTGTTCATCGGCTGGCTGCACGAGGCCACCCCGGAGCAGCGCTATCAGGTGACCCGCCGGACCATCGAGATCATCGCCAAGGTGCACTCGATTCCCGATCCGGAGCAGCGGTTCCCGATGCTGGCGGGCGAGGGCTCGGCGCTGCGGCGGCACTTCGAGGCCCAGCGGGCATGGTACGACTGGGCGCTCGCCCGCGACGGCTTCCGCATCCCGCTGCTGGAGCGCACCTTCGACTGGCTCGAGGAGAACTTCCCCACCGACACCGGAACGGACGTGCTGAGCTGGGGCGACGCCCGGCCGGGCAATGTCATGTTCGACGAGTTCGATCCGGTCGCGGTGCTGGACTGGGAGATGGCCGCCATCGGCCCGCGGGAACTCGACGTGGCCTGGACGATTCTCATCCACCGGTTCTTCCAGGACATCGCCACGCGGTTCGACCAGCCGGGCCTGGCCGACTACATGCGGCGCGCCGATGTGGAGAAGCTCTACGAGGAGGCCAGCGGGCACGCCGTGCGCGACCTGGACTGGTACCTCATGTACGCCGCGCTGCGGCACGGCATCGTGATGGCCCGCATCCGGCGGCGGATGATCCACTTCGGTGAGGCGACCGACAACGACGATCGCGACGACTACGTGATGCACCGGCATCTGCTGGAAGCCATGCTCGACGGCACCTACTCGTGGGATTGAGAGATGACGCAGAATCAGATCAACTCGCTCGACGAATACCCGATCCACCAGACCCCGCTGTCCATGTCGCGGGTCGGGACCAGTGATCGGAACTTCTACGACCGCAACTACTTCAACGCGCTCGACACCGGCAGTGACACCTTCCTGGTCACCGGTTTCGGCGTATATCCGAACCTGGGCGTGACCGACGCGTTCGCGACCGTGCGCCGCGGCGACACCCAGCGGGCCGTGCGGTTCTCCGACGCCCTGGCCGAGCGCAGCCTCGAGCCCAAGGTCGGCGGCTACCGGATCGAGATCGCCGAACCGCTGCAGAAGATCCGCGTGCTCTGCGAACACGAGGACCTGTCCTTCGACCTGACCTGGGAGGGTTCCTTCCCGGCCGTGGCCGAACAGCCGCACACCATCCTCACCGGCGTGCACCGGCCCATCATCGACGCGCAGCGCTTCGCGCAGGTCGGAACCTGGTCGGGCACACTGCATGTCGACGGCACCGATATCAGCGTGGACCCGTCCGCATGGTGCGGCACCCGCGACCGCTCCTGGGGGATCCGCCCGGTCGGCGAATCCGATCACCCGGGCCGGTTGGGGTCCGAACCGTCCGAAGGCTTCTGGTGGCTGTACGTGCCGCTGCTGTTCGACGAGTTCTCCATCATCGTCATCGTGCAGGAGGAGCCCAACGGCTTCCGCACGCTCAATGACGCCACCCGGATCTGGAAGGACGGGCGAGTCGAGCAACTGGGCTGGCCCCGTGTGCATCTGACGTACAAGTCGGGCACGCGCATCCCGACGCGGGTGCGCCTGGATCTCACCACGCCGGACGGCAAGCCGCTCGAGGTCGAGGTCGAGGCCGGAACCTTCATGGCCCTCAATGTCGGTTGCGGCTACGGCGGCGACCCCGACTGGCAGCACGGCCAATGGAAGGGCCGCGACTGGTCCGAGAGCAAGCTCTACGACCTGACCGACCCGGCCATTGCCGGACGCATTCCGTTCGGCGTCATCGATCACGTCGGCAAGGCGCGCTGCGGCGACGCCGAAGGCTGGGGACTGTTCGAGCACGGCACCATGGGTCGCCACGATCCGACCGGATTCGCCGATTGGGGTGCTGTCGCACCCTGACCGCGCACAGCCGCAGCCCTCGCCGGCAACCAACCACCCGGCGGGGGCCGCGGCGTGTGGGAGTGATGTCACATGTCGGCAATTCCGGTGGCCTACTGCGGAATTCACTGATCGCAGACGCCACGGCCCGGATGAGGAAGTGGTCAGGTGGAGGGCCACCAGTAAGTGGCGACCATGTAGAGGCTGAGTAGGAACCCTGCGATGAAGATCAGGGCGCCGACCGCGAGTGCCCAGGTGGGGCGCCAGCCGTGGCGCAGGGCTATTCGACCGAGCTGCCAGGAGACGGCTCCACCGGCTGCCCAGGTGTACAGGGGGAACGCGCCCAGGCCCAGGATGATCTGGGGTGGGCAGGGGTGACGCCAGCCGCAGAACTCTGGGATGCCGTCCAGGTCTCTGATGATGAGGAAGGACAGGAAGGCTGTGGCGCAGAAGCCGACGGTGCCCCAGAAACGCCACCACATCAGGAAGCTGCGCCAGCCGTCGGGTACGAGGGTGGGATACGCCACAAGGCAAAAGATAAAGAACAAAACGCAAAATACAAAAGACCGAAAGACAAAGACGCCTGGAGAAGCGAGGGGGCCGGGCTTGGGGACGCGCCTACACCTACCAGCCCAATCACCTTTGAACCTGCATGTGGGTGTCGCTGCAGGAGGTATTCGCTTGGATCTCGGGGTTGCGGTATCCGCAGGATGGGATCTAGCGAGGAGAAGACCGCTGTGGCTGTTCGGCGTTCGAGGAACTCAGGATGGACTTGCGGTGGGTTCTGTCTGTAGAAGGTGATGCGTGCAGTCCCTGGGCCGGGATCGGCGGGAGACGTTCCCGACCCGGCGTCAGCCCAAGTCCGGTAGGGCAGGCGAGGTGACCACACCTCCCCGTCCCCGCGCACACCAGCCCGACACGAGCAGCCGGGAATCACGCCGCCCATGAACCCCACCTCCGGCAACTGGAATCGGTCGCAGCCGCGACCCACTGCCCCACGCGATGCCGATCGTCCACCCGCACCTCCCCGGCGCCCTGCGCACGCCAGCAGGACACGAGCAGCCGGGAATCACGCGGCCCGTGCACCCCACTTCTGGCAACTGGATTCGACGGCAGCGGCGACCCACTGCCCCACGCGATGCCGATCGTTCACCCACACCTCCCCATGCCCCGCGCACGCCACCAGGACACGAGCGGCCAGGAATCACGCCACCCGAGCACCCCACCTCCAGCAACTGGAATCGATCGCAGCCGCGACCTGCTGCCCCACGTGATGCCGATCGTTCACCCGCACCTCCCCGTGCCCCGCGCACGCCAGCAGCACACGAGCGGCCGGGAATCACGCTGCTCGTGCACCCCACTTCTGGCAACTGGATTCGACGGCAGCGGCGACCCACTGCCCCACGCGATGCTGATCGTTCACCCACACCTCCCCGGCGCCCTGCGCACGCCACCAGGACACGAGCGGCCGGGAATCACGCCGCCCGTGAACCCCACTTCCAGCAACTGGATTCGACGGCAGCGGCGACCCACTGCCCCACGTGATGCCGATCGTCCACCCGCACCTCCCCGTGCCCTGCGCACGCCAGCAGGACACGAGCGGTCTGGGAATCACGCTGCTCGTGAACCCCACTTCTGGCAACTGGATTTGATGGCAGCGGCGACCTGCTGCCCGACGTGATGTCTGTCGTTCACGCGAGGAATGCTGGTGGGGTCGAGGCGTTTCGGGGCAAGCCACCCGGTCCGGCCCCGATAGGGGGAATCTTTGCCCATGACAACGGTTTTCCAGCCGTCGGGACTGTCGTTGACCAGTGCGTGGCAGTGATCGCAGACCAGGGTCAGATTGGTCAGGTCGGTGGGGCCGTCTTTGGCCCAGTCGGTGATGTGGTGGACCGCGCACATGCTCGCGGGTGCGTCGCATCCTGGTCGGGTGCAGCCCTTGTCGCGGGCGATCAACGCCAACCGCTGGGCGGGGGTGGCCAGGCGTTGGCAGCGGCCCAGGTACAGCGGCAGCCCGTCGGCGTCGAGGACCGCCAACACCGGACGGGTCCCCTCGGCCAGCGTCAACGCCTCGTTGATCGAGACATGGCCGCCCGAGGCGGTGGTCGCGACCCCGGCTCCACGCTCGAGGTCGGCGAGGTTCATGGTGAGGATGGCTTGGACCGGCAGACCGCGGTGGGAGCCGAGTTTGGCGGGGTCGACTCCAGGCTGCAGGAGTGCGAACAGGGCGTCGTGGGTGCGCTGCCCGCCATCACGACGATCACGACGCGCGGCCGCCTCGAGGACCTTGGAATCGACGACCTTGACCGTGGCAGCGACGCTGTCGGGGTCGTCGATGTTGCACATGCCCGGACGCGCCAGCTTCGCGAACACCGCATCCAACAGGGCCCGCAACTCGGGAGTGATCCAACCCTCGATCCACGACATCCCATCCACCCCGGAACGACCCAGGACCAGACCGCGACGGCGACGGCGGTCGACGTCGGAGACGACCTTGCCGTCGGGATCGACGCGGGCGAGGATGTCACGACCGATCTTGGGCAGGTCATCGGGCCAACCGACCCGGGAATGGCCGACCAGGATGTCCTCGGCCTCCGCACGCGTCTCGGCCGCGATGTCGGCGGGCAGGTGGTTCATCACGTCGATGATGTTGCGGACATGATCGCGTGAGATCTCGCCTGCTTCAAAGGCTTCGGCGGTCGAAGCCAACGTCGCCGGGCGCAGGTGTCCGGTGGGTTCGAAGAATTCCCCGCACTGGCGGGCGATTTTCACCCGCACCGACGCGTCGTACCTCGACAGGCCCAAGGTCTGCCGCAGGAACGGCACCACATCTTTTGCCCCGCTGCTTTCGGGCAGGGAGCGGTTGCAGGCCTCGATGATCAAGCGTGAATCCAGCGCCGACAGTTGACGTTTGCAGGTTTCGAGCCGCTGCATCAACTCCACGACATCAGCGTCGGAGAACGGGGTGAGGTTTCCGTGCAGGACGGAATTCGACAGGGCCTCGACGGCGGCCGCCAATTCGGCCATACCGAACGCTTCGAGTTTCACCCCCATCGAATTCATGCACTGATTCTACCGCTACAGCAACAACCTAGGAACCCGAAATGTCCTGTATTACTTGGCTTTTCACATTTGCGACTACGAATTGAATTCTGCCGCCGCGATAACAACCCCAGCGAAAACGGTTTTGGCGACGACCAAATTCCCGCCATCGCCGGCCAGCACAGCGGCCGCCTCAGCGACGCTCGCGCTCCCTACGGCAAGCGCAACCCGCTCCGACGGATTGGGAACGGAAACGGCCTCCAGCTCCGTGAGCGTGAATCCCACCAGCTCGACACCCAACCGGTCGGCGGCCGTTCTGATCCCGGGCTCTCCGACTCGCCGCTCGACGGTCGCCAAGCAGCGAATCACCCTGTCACCGACCGTGTTTCGTATGGCAGCCAGGATCGCGTCGGCGGTTGTCCCGGGACGGAGTCCAACCCCGACAGCCAATTCAGGCCGGGGCATGGGTGCGGGCGAAATCAGCGGCGGTGGTGACGAATCGGCTGACGGCCGCTGGATTTCCGGCGGGGTGGGTGTGCAGGTAGGACGCGTGGACGCGATGTACTGCCGCGCCCTCGCGGACGGTCTCGCCGGAGGGAGCGCGCCAGGCCCAGGCCGCAACGGCGGATCCGGGGGTGACCAGGCGGGTGCGGTGGAATTCGTGGCCGCGCACGCGTGCGCCCGCGCTCCAGAGCGGAGTATCGGTGAGCGCCACCGCATCCCGGTAGCCGAGGGTGAGGCGCGGGCCGAATTCGGCTTCGGCGTCGATGACTCCGGCCATGCGGTGACCGTCGAGGGTGCGGGTCAGGTAGAGCAGGCCCGCGCATTCGGCGTGGATCGGGAGGCCGCGGCCGGCCTGTTCGGCGATGGCGTCGAGCAGGCCCGTGTTGGCAGCGAGTTCGGCGGCGTGCTCTTCGGGGAAACCGCCGGGAAGGACCAGTCCCGCTGCACCGGAGGGCAATTCGTCGCGCAGCGGGTCGAAGACTCGCACCTGCGCGCCCGCCGCCGCCAGCAGCTCGCGATGTTCGGCGTACCCGAAGGTGAAGGCCGGTCCGCCCGCCATCGCCACCACCGGCCCGGACTCCGCCGCCGTCACCTCGGCGGCGGGATCCCAGTCCTGCCCCTGTGCGCTCGACACGGCCAAAGCGGCCACCGCCGCGAGATCGATATGCGCCGCAACGAGATCCGTCATGGCGTCCACGGCGGCCTGGGCCGCCGAGCCGTGCTCCACCGCCGGAATCAGGCCGAGATGCCGTGACGGCACCGCCAATTCGGCCAGTCGCGGCAGTGCGCCCAGCACCGGCAGTCCGACGCGGGCGCAGGCCGCACGCAGCACCTGCTCGTGGCGTTCGCTGCCGACCCGGTTGAGAATCACTCCGCCGAGCCGGATTCCGCTGTCGTAGGTCGCGAATCCGTGCAGCAGGGCCGCCAGGCTCTGGCTGTGCCCGCGCGCGTCGACCACCAGGATGACCGGCGCGCCCAGCATGGCGGCGATCTGGGCGGTCGAGCCCTCCGCGACGGGTTCGGTGTGGTGTTCGTCGATGCGCCCGTCGAACAGGCCCATGACGCCCTCGACGACCGCCAGATCGCAGCCCTGGCTCCCGTGCCGGTACAGCGGCACCACGCGGTCGGGCCCGACCAGAACCGGATCCAGGTTCCGCCCGGGTCGTCCGGCCGCCAGCCCGTGATATCCCGGGTCGATGTAGTCCGGGCCCACCTTGAACGGCGCGACCCGGTGCCCGGCCCGGCGCAGCGCCCCGATCAATCCGGTGGCGACGGTTGTCTTCCCGCTCCCCGAGGCGGGCGCGGCGATGACGACCGCGGGCGTGTTCACCATTCGATGCCGCGCTGGCCCTTGCGGCCCGCGTCCATCGGGTGCTTCACCTTGGTCATCTCGGTGACCAGGTCCGCGGCCTCGATCAGCGCCTGGGGTGCGTCGCGGCCGGTGATCACCACGTGCTGGTTGCCCGGCCGGTTGCGCAGCGTCTCGACGACCTCGTCCACGTCGACCCAGCCCCACTTGAGCGGGTAGGTGAACTCGTCCAGCACGTAGAACCGATGCTGCTCGGCCTCCAGGCGGCGGCGAATCTCCTGCCACCCCGCCAGCGCCGCGGCCGCATGATCCTCATCGGACCCCTGCTTCCGCGTCCACGACCAGCCCTCCCCCATCTTGTGCCACTCCACGGCCCCGCCGACCCCGGTCTCGTCGTGCAGCGTCCCGAGCGTCCGGAACGCGGCCTCCTCGCCCACCTTCCATTTCGCGCTCTTCACGAACTGGAACACCGCGACATCGAACCCCTGATTCCAGGCCCGCAGCGCCATCCCGAACGCCGCCGTCGACTTCCCCTTCCCGGGCCCGGTGTGCACCGCGAGGACAGGCAGATTCCGGCGCTGCCGCGTTGTCAGCCCGTCATCCGGAATGCTCTCCGGCAGCGGCACACCCTTCGGCATCGTCTCCAGCTCCTTCCACACCGACTCGTCGGTGAATCACGGTGCCATACGCATCCGGCGCACCGATCCGCGCCCCGGCCCACACGACGACCGGTCACCTGTTGTGGTCAGGCCCGGGCCGCTCCGATACCCCGGCGCGCCCTGATCCATATCGGCCGACCGCGGCAGTGCGGCCTCGCCGAAAGTCGGCGAGGACTCGGACCCGGAGTCCGCCAAGGGTTTCGGCGGACACCTCATGGGTAGTCCCACCCGCCGCAACTGGCCGCGGGGGAACGGGTGGGTGGTCAGGCGGCTCGGGTGGCGCGGACGATGCCGGCGACGGAATCGCCGGTGAGGGCGGTCAATTGGAGGTAGCCGGCGCGGAGGGCGGTGGCTATGTCGCGGGCGAGGTTCAGGCGGATCATGCCGCGTTCGCAGTCGATGACCATGGCGGTGACGGCGTCGGCGGCGAGCATGCGGGCGGCGGTTCGGGCGCGCGGGAGCGGGTCGGTGCCACCGGTGGCCCGGCCGTCGGTGAGGAGGACGAGGAGGGGGCGGCGGTGGGGGTCCCGGGTCCGTTCGCGGCGGATGAGGTCGCGGGCCTTCAGGAGGCCTTGGGCGAGTGGGGTTTTGCCGCCGGTGCGGAGGTCGGCCAGGCGGCGGACGGCGATGTCGACCGACGTGGTGGGCGGAAGGACCAGTTCCGCGTCCTGGCCGCGCATGGTGATGACGGCGACCTTGTCGCGGCGCTGGTAGGCGTCGCGGAGCAGCGCCACCACCGCGTTGGTGACGGCGGCGAGGCGGTCGCGGGCGGCCATGGAGCCGGAGGTGTCGACGACGAAGACGACCAGGTTGCCTTCGCGGCCTTCGCGATACGCGCCCCGCAGGTCGTCGGCAGCGAAGGCGAGGGGGCCCGACAGGCGGCCGCGCTCGAACTGGCGCGGGGCCGCGGCGAAGATGGTGCCCAGCAGATGCAGGCCGGTGGAGGTGTCGTCGGTGGTGCGCACGACGCGGCCCTGGCGGGTGCGGGCACGGGAGCGGCGGCCGGGTGCGCCCTCGCCGACGCCGGGGACCTCCCAGCGCGGGGGCTTGGGCAGGGTTGCGGTGGGCGCGGCGACGCGGCCCTCACGGCCGGCCGAGTCGTTCCGGCCACGCCGATCGTCGTCGTCCGGGCGCGGGTCACCCGGTGGATTCTGGCCTCCCCCAGGGATGTCCGGGCCGCTGTCCGGCTCGAGGCCATGGTCCGAATCCGGACCACCCGGGGTATCGGAGTCGCTCGGCAAGGGGTCCGAGCCATCGCACGACCCAGCGCCGCCATCACGCGAGTCCGGTTCGGCGCCAGGTGAATTGGCGTGTTCCGGGTTCAGACCGGAACCATCGGCCCCGTCCGCCGGATCCTGCGGTCCCGCACCGTTGTTCGGCGGGACCGCTTCACCTTTTCCCAGGCTGTCGTCCTCCTCGGCGCGGGCCGCTTCCTCGGCCGCGTTCCGCATGGCGTCGTCGAGTTGCTCCTCGCTGATACCGGGTTCGTCGAAGGGATCGCGGCGACGGCGGTGCGGCAGCGCCAGTTCGGCGGCCACGCGGACATCGGCCTCGGTGACCGCGGTCGCTCCGCGCCAGGCTGCGTGGGCGGTCGCGGTGCGCGCCACCACCAGGTCGGCGCGCATGCCGTCGACATCGAAGCTCGCGCACAGGGCGGCGATGCGGCGCAGCTCGACATTGTCGAGACCGACGTCGGCGAGCTTGTCGCGGGCGGTCAGAATGCGTTCGGCCACTTCACGATCCGCGGCGGCGTAGCGGCCGGCGAAGGCGCCGGGATCCGCCTCGTAGTCCAGGCGGCGGCGGACGACGGCCATCCGCACGTCCACATCGCGGGAGGCGACCACGTCCACGGTGAGCCCGAATCGGTCCAGCAGCTGCGGCCGCAGCTCGCCTTCCTCTGGATTCATGGTGCCCACCAGGACGAATCGCGCCGGATGCGTGTGCGAGACACCGTCGCGCTCGATGTGCACCCGCCCCATGGCGGCCGCGTCCAGCAGTACGTCCACCAGATGGTCGTGCAGCAGGTTCACCTCGTCGACGTAGAGCACGCCGTGATGCGCGGCGGCCAGCAGCCCCGGCTTGAACGCCTGCTCCCCGTCACGCAGCACCCGCTCCAGATCCAGCGACCCGACCACCCGGTCCTCGGTGGCGCCCACCGGCAGCTCCACCAGCCGTGCGGGCCGCGCCCCGGACTCGTCCACCACCGGCGGCAGCAACTGCGCCAGCGCCCGCACCACGGTCGATTTCGCGGTCCCCTTCTCCCCGCGCACCAGCACCCCACCGATCCCCGGATGCACCGCGCACAGGATCAGCGCCAGCTGCAACCGCTCCTGCCCCACCACCGCGGAGAACGGAAACCCGGCCTCGTCAACGGCCGTACGAACACTCTCGGAGTAAGCCACAGGAGAAACGGACACGACCCCAACTCTAAGGGCGCCCCCGTCCCCCACCCCGGGCACCCCTTCCCGGTCGCGCTGCCGACCTGGGCCACTGGGTGAAACAGCCGCGCCCGCTGTGGGTTTCACAGCGGGCGCGGGATTGTTCGGTGGGTGCGGGGTCAGCCGCGGCGCATCGGGATGTGCGGGATGCCGTCTTCGATGTACTCCTCGCCGTCGGGCCTGAAGCCGTGCTTGGTGTACATGTCGAGCAGGTAGGTCTGGGCGTTCAGGCGGACGGTCGCCGAGCCGGCTTCGGCCAGGGCGGCCTGCAGCAGGCGGGTGGTGTAGCCGTGGCCGCGGGCCTCGGGGGTGGTGCAGAGGCGGCCGATGCGGAAGGACTTCACGCCCTCGTCGTGCTCCTCCATGAGGCGCAGGGTGCAGATGACCTCACCCTCATCGTCGAGCCAGAAGTGCCGGGTTTCCGGCAGCAGGTCGAACCCGTCCAGTTCCGGGTACGCGCACTTCTGCTCGACGACGAACACCTCGACGCGAAGTTTCAACAGCTTGTACAGCGTCGCGGTGTCCAGGTCTTGGGACCACGACCGTTTGAGAGCAACCGTTGACATCATCGCGTCTTGCTATCACATCTAGGCGTGAGAAGCGATACCGACGGGCTCGGGCGTGTTGTCCGAATCCACCGAATCCAGCTGCAGAGCCTTGGCGGACCAGTCCCAGACCTCGCGGTACAGGGCCTGGTTCTCAGAGAGCTTGACGCCCAGCGACGGCACCATTTCCTTGAGTTTCGGCTCCCACGTGGAGAATTCGCGCGGGAAGCACTTCTTCATGACATCCAGCATGGCGCTGACACAGGTGGACGCGCCGGGGGACGCACCGAGCAGACCGGCGATGGTGCCGTCCTCGGCCGCGACGACCGCGGTGCCCAGCTCCAGCACGCCGCCGATGCCCTTGCGACGGATCATCTGCACGCGCTGACCGGCGATGATCAGCTCCCAGTCGGCGCTGTCGGCGCGCGGGATGAACTCCTCCATGGCGCCGATGCGGCCGTTCTGCGACTTGAGCAGCTCGGAGACCAGGTAGTTGACCAGGCCCATCTCCGTGACGCCCACGCCGAGCATGGAGAACAGGTTGTTCGGCTTGACCGACTTGACGAGGTCGGTCAGCTTGCCGTCCTTGAGGAACTTCGGCGTCCAGCCGGCGTAGGGGCCGAACAGCAGGCCCTTCTCACCATTGATGACGCGAGTGTCCAAGTGCGGCACCGACATCGGCGGCGCGCCGACCGACGCCTGGCCGTACACCTTGGCCTCGTGCTGGGCGATCAGGTCCGGGTTGGTGCAGCGCAGGAACAGGCCCGACACCGGGAAGCCGCCGAAGCCGCGGATCTCCTTGATGCCCGACTTCTGCAGCAGCGGCAGCGCGCCGCCGCCCGCGCCGACGAACACGAACTTCGCGTTGATGACCCGCACCTTGTTGCTGCGCAGGTTGCGCACCTTGACCAGCCAGGAGCCGTCGGACTGCTTGGTCAGGTTCAGCACGTCGTGGCCGAAGGCGATGTCCGCGCCGGACGCACCCAGGTAGGCCAGCAGTTCCTTGGTGAGCTCACCGAAGTCGATATCGGTGCCCGAGTCGGTCCAGTTCAGAGCGACCGGGTCGGAGAAGTCACGGCCCTTGGCCATCAGGGGCAGGCGACGGCTGAATTCGGCTGCGTCGTCGATGAATTCCATGCCCTCGAACAGCGGGTGCTTCGACAGCGCCTCGTGGCGCTTGCGCAGGTACTCCACGCCGTCCGGGCCGTGGGTGAAGCTCACGTGCGGGATGGGGTTGATGAAGTTCGACGGGTTGGCCAGCACGCCGTTCTCGACCGAGTAGGACCAGAACTGGCGCGAGACCTGGAAGCGCTCGTTGATGTCGATGGCCTTGGTGATCTCCACCGAGCCGTCGGCGTTCTGCGGCGTGTAGTTCAGCTCGCACAGGGCGGAGTGGCCCGTCCCCGCGTTGTTCCACGGGTCGCTGCTCTCGGCGGCCGCGGCCTCCAGGCGCTCGAAGATGGTGATCGACCAGTCCGGCTGCACCTGTCGAAGCAAGGCACCGAGGGTGGCACTCATGATGCCGGCACCGATGAGTACTACATCGGTCTTTTCAATCGTGGCAGCGTTCGACACGGCGTTGATCGACTTCCTTGTCATTTGTGGGTCACCAGGTGGAGGTTAGGTTACCCGTCGTTCACTTGGACTCAATTCTGCCCCTGACCATTCCCGAATCCTGCTTCCAAATCCCCGAATGTGAGAGATCCCTCCCAAATGGACATCGCCGGGACGCGGTCTATGTTGGGCGTGTGACCTCCGAAACGTCATCCACCACGTCGTCGACCACCACCTGGCAGCCCGATGTGCTGGGTGCCGACTACCAGCAGCTGACCATTCCGATGGGTCCGGATCCGGACGGTGAAGGCGACGTGGTCGCCACCCTGGTCCGTTATGCCCCGGCCGACGCCCCGGTCGCCACCCGGGCCGTGCTGTACGTGCACGGGTTCACCGACTACTTCTTCCAGGAGCACCTGGCCCAGCACCTGGCCGCCCAGGGCTACGCCTTCTACGCGCTGGATCTGCGCAAATGCGGGCGCTCGCAGCGGGCCGGGCAGACCCCGCACTATGTGAGCGACCTGGCCCTCTACGACGGGGAACTGAACCGGTCGCTGCAGGTGATCCGCGAGGAGACCGAGCTGCCGGTGCTGATCATGGCGCACTCCACCGGCGGCCTGGTGACCTCGCTGTGGCTGAACCGATTGCAGGCCACCGGCGGCGCTCGCGCGCAGGGCATCACGGGACTGGTGCTCAACAGCCCCTGGTTCGACCTGCAGGGACCCGGCTACTACCGCTCGGTCGGCACGCCGCTGCTGGAGGGCCTGGGCCGGTGGCGGGGGTTCGCGAAGCTGCCGCTCGGCGTCTCCACCGCGTACGGCGACAGCCTGCACCACAGCGTCTCCGGCGAGTGGGATTACAACCTGGACTGGAAACCGTTGAGCGGCTACGCGGTTCACGCCGGCTGGCTGCGGGCCATTCGCCGCGGTCACCTCCGGCTGCACAAGGGCCTGAACATCGGTGTGCCCGCGCTGATCCTGCGGTCGAAGGCCACCAAGTTCATGAGCAAGTACGGACCCGCCGCCGACCTGGCGGATCTGGTACTCGACGTCAAGCAGATCCAGCGCTGGTCGGGCTGCCTGGGCGAGCGCACCAATATCGTGCCCATCGAGGGCGCGCGGCACGACGTGTTCCTGTCGTCGGAGACGCCGCGCACCCAGGCGTTCAGGGAGCTGGATTCCTGGCTGAAGTGGCTCGCCGACTCACCAGAAACTGGTGCGTAGCACCACTTCGGTGGCCAGCTCGTGGCCCGCTTCGGCGGCCACATCGGCGACATCCATGGGGACCAGCCGGAATTCGCCGTAGACGAACCGGCTGGAAGCCTCGGCCACCGGGCGCGGCAGGCGCTTGGTGGCCAGCAGGGTGGTGGGGATCTCCACCGGCGGGCAGGAAGGGTCCTTGACGGCGCCGTCCGGGCCCGGCGCGGCCGGGTGACCGCCGCCGGCCACGACGAGGCTCATGAAGCGGCCGAAGCCGCGGGCGGCCAGCTGCCAGGCCAGGTCCGCGCCCGCGCCGCTGCCGACCAGGTTGGCCCACGGGACCTTCAGCTGGTCGAGGATGGCGAAAACGGTGGTGGCGTCGAGACCGTCGATCGATTCGATCGCGATGGTATGCAGGTCCGAGGTCTGCAACCGGGCACAGACCTGGTCGTAAATGTCGGCCGGATCACCCGCATCGGGTAGCAGCAGGACGTGGTGCCTGGTTTCGGGTCCGCCGACTCGCACCGCCCACTCGCGGTCACCGACCGTGATCCGCCGAGATTCCATGGTCGAACACGCTACAGGAGCGCCGGAGGGGCCGAACGCGAGTCGGGCGGATTTATGTGACGCCGGTCACTTCTTGATGGTCAGAACCGGGAGATCCGCGGGCGCACCAGCGGTGATGAGCTGTTCGAGCGCGTCCTGGTCGAGGTGCTTCTCCATGAGGTCGGCCAGCAGATCCAGCTGGGCGGAGCGCACCTCGGCGACCGAAACAGTGTCGGAGACAACGAAATCGGTGCGGCCCGCCCGCGCGGCGACCACGCGCAGCCAGGCGCGGCGAAACTCGTCCGACTCCAGGGCTCCGTGCAGATGGGTGCCCCAGATCGCCTCGCGCACACTACCTTCGGGAGCGCTGTCGAGTTCGAACCACGGGTCGTCGCCCTGCCGGGTGACGCGCCCGTGGTGGATCTCATAGCCGTGCACCGGGAGATCGCTGTCACGGCCCGGCTCAGCATGAATCGGGACACGGCCGCTGGAACGGCGCAGCACCTTGGGGTCGGCGAATTCGATCTCCAGGTCCAGCAGGCCCAGGCCGGGGACGGTGCCCGCGGCGGATTCGACCGGGTCGACGATGGTGCGGGCCAGCATCTGGTAGCCGCCGCAGATGCCGAGAATGGGGCCACCGGCCGCCGCACGCACCGTCAGGGCGTCGGCAATCCCGGTGCGCCGCAACCACTCCAGGTCTCCGACGGTGGATTTGCTGCCGGGAATGACGACCAGGTCCGCTCCGGCCAGGCGGGACGGGTCGCTCACCCAGCGCACGGATACCCCGGGTTCGCAGGCCAGGGCCTCCACATCGGTGGAATTGGAGATGCGCGGCAGCCGGATCGCGGCGACCGTCAGCCACTCTCCGCCCAGCGGCGGGCGGGAACGGCCGACGGGGGCGTCCGCGACGGTGCCGAGCGAGTCCTCGGCGTCGATCCAGAGGTCCTCGGCGAACGGGATGACACCGAGCGTGGACCGCCCGGTCAGCTCAGCGAGCTGGTCCAGCCCCGGTCGCAACAGGTCCACATCGCCCCGGAACTTGTTGATGATGAACCCGGAAATCAGTTGCTGGTCTTCGGGTTCCAGAATCGCCACGGTCCCGAACAGGTGGGCGAGCACTCCCCCGCGATCGATGTCGCCGACCACCACGACCGGCAGCTCTGCAGCCCTCGCCAATCCCATGTTCGCCAGATCCGTTGCCCGCAGGTTGATCTCGGCGGGCGATCCCGCGCCCTCGCAGATCACCACATCGAATTCGGCTCGCAGCGAAGCCAATTCCTCGGCGACGATGGCACGCA
The DNA here is from genome assembly GCF_042754245.1 of Nocardia sp. NPDC059228. NCBI lineage: Bacteria > Bacillati > Actinomycetota > Actinomycetes > Mycobacteriales > Nocardiaceae > Nocardia > Nocardia sp. NPDC059228. Next base: position 46,254 of record NZ_JBHZAL010000008.1, read on the forward strand.
ACTGCTGCCGATGACGGAAGTAATCCTTCGCCCCGACGGTATCGACGGCCTTGCCCCGCACCACGAGCTGCGAGCGCCGGTCACTCCCCGGCTTCAACAGCACCGGGTTGAACCGCACGCTCGGCTCCAGCCCACAGGCCCGGGCCTGCAGCGCCTGCGCCCGGCCGATCTCCCCGCCGTCCAAGGTGACGACGGAGTTGTTCGACATGTTCTGCGCCTTGAAGGGTGCGACCCGCACCCCGCGCCGCGCCAGCATGCGGCAGAGCCCCGCCACCACAACGCTTTTGCCCGCATCGGACGTGGTCCCGGCGACCAGCAGAGCGCCCTTCATCCCGGCCACCCGATTCCGGCCACCACAGATCCGCTCCCCGTGCCCCGCGCAACGACACTCGCCCCACACCTCGCCGACATCCGGCAAGGCCCGGCCGCGACAACGCTTACTTCGCAGGTGGCGCCCGCCGCGGGCGAAGCGCTCCTCACCTCTGCCACTCGACGCTCCCCCGGAGGACGCGGGTGAGGATGGTGGCGCCGGCTGCCCTCCGTGCTCTCCACTGCGCGCGCCGACGGCAAAACCCGTTCACCACAACGCTTTTCCCGGCGAGCGAGGCGGTACCCGCAACCAGCGGGGCACGCGTCACCGCCGGTTGTTCCCAGCTCGGGCGCCGCTGTCATAGGCGTCCCGGCTGGCATAGGAGTCGCGGCTGCCACTGGTGTACGCGTCCCGGCTCGTGTAGACGTCGCGGCCGTCGTCCGCTTCGGCGTCGGCGCCGCTGGTCACCTCGACGTCGGGCTGCTCGCCGGGGGCGTCGTCCGCTTCCGGCACCTGCCGTCCCGCGGCGAGTTCGACGTGGCGGCGCATGGTGGCGCGGAGCGCGCCCAGACCCTCGTCGCGGGGGTTGGGCGGGAGGACCCGCGAATTCTTCCGCCGCGGGCCGCGGGAGCCGATCGCCCGAGTTCTGGTACCCCGCTGGGGCATCGCGACTCTCACGGGAGCGTCAGGATCTCGGCGCCGTCGTCGGTGACGACGAGGGTGTGCTCGAACTGTGCGGTCCACTTGCGGTCCTTGGTGACCACCGTCCAGCCGTCGTCCCAGATCTCGTAGTCGATGCCGCCCAGATTGATCATGGGCTCGATGGTGAAGGTCATGCCCGGCTCGATGACCGACTCCACGGCGGGCTGGTCGTAGTGCAGGATGACCAGGCCGGAGTGGAAGGTGGGGCCGACACCGTGGCCGGTGAAGTCGCGGACCACGCCGTAGCCGAAGCGGTTGGCGTAGGCCTCGATGACGCGGCCGATGACATTGAGCGCGCGGCCCGGCTTGACCGCCTTGATGGCCCGCATGGTGGCCTCCTCGGTGCGCTCGACCAGCAGGCGCACCTCCTCGTCCACATCACCGGCGAGGAAGGTCTTGTTGGTGTCGCCGTGCACGCCGTCGATGTAGGCGGTGACGTCGATATTGACGATGTCGCCGTCCTCGATCACGGTCGAGTCCGGGATGCCGTGGCAGATGACCTCGTTCAGCGAGGTGCAGCAGGACTTGGGAAATCCCTTGTAGCCCAAGGTCGACGGGTACGCGCCGTGGTCGAGCATGTACTCGTGCGCGATCCGGTCCAGCTCGTCGGTAGTGACGCCGGGCGCGACGGCCTTGCCGGCCTCTTCCAGGGCCTGGGCCGCGATCTTGCCCGCGATCCGCATCTTCTCGATGGTCTCCGGGGTCTGCACCCAGGGCTCGTGCCCCTCCTTGGCGGTCTTCTTCCAGACGTACTCGGGTCGCTCGATGTTCTTCGGGACCTCGCGAATGGGCGACTGCGTGCCGGGAACGAGGGGCTTGCGGGTGCGCACAGACATGGGTACCAGACTATCTGCCGGTCCGGATCGCGAGATCCCCAGGTCCGGCTACGGGGGAATTCTTCCGGACCGTGGTCCGTTTATCCTTTCGGTTGACTTGGAAACCAGACTCGAGAGGGGTTCCGGCCGTGGAACTGGGGCTGACGACATTCGCTGAAACTCATCCCGTCGGTGGCGACGGGCCGGTGCCGACCGCGGGCGAGCGGTTGCGGCAGGTGGTCGAGGAGGCAGTGGCCACCGAGCAGGCCGGGCTGGACGTCTACGGCGTCGGTGAGCATCACCGCAAGGACTTCGCCGCGTCTTCGCCGGCCGTCGTGCTGGCGGCCATCGCGTCCCGCACCGAACGGATCCAGCTCACCAGCGCGGTGACCGTGCTGAGCTCCGCAGACCCGGTGCGGGCCTTCCAGGACTTCTCCACGCTGGACGGGATTTCGAACGGGCGGGCCGAATTGATGGCCGGGCGTGGGTCGTTCATCGAATCGTTCCCGCTGTTCGGGTACGACCTCGGCGACTACGACGAGCTCTTCGAGGAGAAGCTCGCGCTGCTGCTGAAGATCCGCGAGGAGGAGCCGGTCACCTGGTCGGGCAGGTTCCGCGCACCGCTGACCGACGCGATCGTCTACCCGCGCACCGAGAATCGGCCGCTGCCGGTGTGGATCGCGGTGGGCGGCAGCCCCGAATCCGTCGTGCGCGCAGGGCTGCTGGGCCTGCCGCTGGCCATCGCCATCATCGGCGGGCAGCCGGCGCGGTTCAAGCCGCTGGTCGATCTCTATCACCGGGCACTCGAGGAAGGCGGGCACGAGCCGCAGCCGGTGGCGGTGCACGCGCACGGGTATGTCGCCGACACCGACACGGAAGCCGTCGAGGACTTCTACGCGCCGTACGCGCGGGCCATGTCCGGGATCGGGCGCGAGCGCGGCTGGGGTCCGATGACCCGGCAGCAGTTCGATGCGCTGCGCTCGCAGAGTGGTTCGCTGTTCGTGGGCACGCCGGACCATGTCGCGGAGAAGATCGCCGATGTCCGTGACACGCTCGGGCTGGACCGGTTCATGCTGCACGCCAGCGTGGGCACGCTGCCGCACGAGAAGGTGCTGCACACCATCGAACTGCTGGGCGGAAAGGTTGCCCCGCAGCTCGGCTGACCGGCGTCAGTAATCGGTGAGTCTGGCCTGGAACGCGATGCGGTCGCCGCGATAGAGCGAGCGCACGCGTTCGATGGGCACACCCTCACCGTCCACACTGCGGCGGTGCAGCAGCAGCATCGGCAGGGCCGTCGTGCATTCCAGCAGGGCGGCCTCGCGCGGTGAGGCGAGCACGGTTTCGATGCGCTCGGTGGCGACCGCGTAGACCACGCCCATGCCACGGGTGGCGGCGTACAGCGAGGTCTCCGGGTTGTAGAACTCGCGCAGCACGGCGAAGCGGTCCAGCGGCATCCAGGTGCTCTCCAGGCCGATGCGCTCGCCGTCGGCGAGCAGGATGCGCTCCAGGTGCATGACCGGCGTGCCGGGTTCGAGCGCGAGGTCCCCGGCGGTGTCCTTGTCCGCCGGGATATCGGTCCATTCGACGAGCAGACGGCCGGGTTTGCGGCCGAACTTGATCGCGCCCTCGGTGTAGGAGCGCAGCGACAGGGGCTGCACCATCTTCGGGCGCGAGACCACCGTGCCGCGGCCCTGACGGCGAATACGGCCTTCCACCAAGAGTTCTCGCACTGCCTGACGCACGGTTTCGCGGGCGACGCCGCAGCGCAGGGCCAGTTCGCGTTCCGAGGGCAGCGGGTCGCCCTCGGAGAGTTCGGCGAGCAGCGCCTCGAGTTCCGCGCGCACACGGTACGACTTCGGCAGGCGCGCGTTCGGCGCGGAATCGGTTCCGGCGCCGGGCATTTCGCCCAGCGGACGGCCTGGCTCCACCTGGTCTTCCACCCCGGCAGCCTCCCTCGTGTCCATGACCCCAGCCTACACAGGATTGGTCTATACCAATTATTAACCTACCGTTTCCACACGAAACACTCGTAGGTCTAGACCATTGCTCAGGATGATTCCCATGCGAATGGTCATCATCGGCGGAGGGATCCTCGGTACCGCCCACGCTCTGGCCGCCATCCGGCGCGGCCACCACGTCGTCCACCTCGAGCGCGAGGTCGAAGCCCGCGGCGCGACCGTGCGCAACTTCGGTCTGGTGTGGGTATCGGGGCGCAGCGCACACGAATTGGAGCTCACCCTGCGCTCGCGGCAGCTGTGGGAGGAGATCGGCGGCCAGGTCCCCGGCGTCGGCTTCCGCGCGGCCGGTTCCCTCACGCTGGTGCGCTCGGAGAACGAGCTCGCGGTGGCCGAGGCCGCCGCGGCCCACCCCTCGGCCGCCGAACGCGGCTTCGAACTGCTCGACGTCGACCGGGTGCGCGCGCTGAACCCCGCGCTGCGCGGCAAATTCCTTGCGGGCCTGCACTGTTCGACCGATGCCGCCGTGGAGTCCCGGCAGGCGCTGCCCGCCCTGCGGCGCTACATGGAGGCCACTGAACGCTACGCCTTCTTCGCCGGCACCGAGGCCCGCGCCGTCACCGGCACCACCGTGATCGACGACCGCGGCCGCCGCCACGAGGGCGATCTGGTGCTGGTCTGCCCGGGCGCCGCGCACACCGGCCTGACCCGCGAACTGGTGGGCGACATTCCGGTGCGCCGGGTGCGGCTGCAGATGATGCAGACCGCTCCCCTGGGCGAACCGCTCACCACCGCCATCGCCGACGGCGACAGCTTCCGCTACTACCCGGCCTTCGCCGGCCCGGAGCTGGACCGGCTCAATCGTGAAGAGGCGCAGCCGTTCACGGCCGCCCAGCACAAGATGCAGCTGCTGGCCGTGCAGCGCCTGCACGGCGGGCTCACCATCGGCGACACCCACGAGTACGACGAGCCGTTCACCTTCGACGTGGACGAGGCCCCCTACGAGCACCTCACCGGCGTGATGGAGGAACTGCTGGGCCGCAAGCTGCCGCCGATCGTGCGGCGTTGGGCGGGCGTGTACAGCCAGTCCATCGATCCGGGCACCATCGTCACCCGCGCGCAGGCGGCCGACGGCGTCTGGGTCGTCACCGGTCCGGGTGGCCGCGGCATGACGCTCGGCCCCGCCCTCGGCGAAGAGACCGCCGACCTCCTCTCGCTCTGAGACCTCCTCGACCAAAGGAATCACCGTGTCCGACAAGCAGATCGAACTCGCCGTCCTCGATATGGCGGGCACCACCGTCGCCGACGACGGACTGGTCGAGCGGGCGTTCGAGGCGGCCATCACCGCCGCGGGCGTGCCCGCCGCGGGCCCGGAGCGCGAGGCGGCCCGCACCTTCGTGCGGGACACCATGGGCCAGTCCAAGATCTGGTGCTTCCGCACCCTGCTCGGCGACGAGGACCGCGCCCAGCTGGCCAACCGCGCCTTCGAGGCCGCCTACGCGGAATTCGCCGACGCGGGCGTGAACCCGATTCCCGGTGCCGCGGAGGCCATTTCGGCGCTGCGGGCGGCTGGCATCAAGGTGGCGCTGACCACCGGGTTCAGCCGCGAGACCCAGGACAGGCTGCTGAACGCGCTGGGCTGGAACGACATCGCCGATCTGGCCCTGGTGCCCTCCGACGCCGGGCGCGGCCGCCCCTACCCCGACATGGTGCTCACCGCCGTGCTGCGGCTGGAGGCCGACGCCGTGGATCGCGTTGCGGTGCTGGGTGATACGTCCAGCGATATCGCCACCGGCCTGGCCGCGGGCGCGCGCATCGTCGCGGGCACGCTGACCGGCGCGCACACCGAGGAGCAGCTGCGGGCCGCGGGAGCGACCCACGTGGTGCCGTCGGTCACCGAATTCGCGCAGCTGCTGCTGGCCGAGCGCGGCTAGAGAATTCCGCCGCCCGGCGCGCCTCGCCCGGGCGGCGGAGTACCCCATCCCTTCGATTCCACCAGTCTTCGACTCGACCGTCCCCTGAACTGAAAGTGCAGTCACCGTGCGTATTTCGAACAACCGCCTCGCACGCAACATCGCCCGCACCGCTCTCATCCTGACCTCCGCCACCGCGGTCGCCTTCAGCCTGACCGCCTGCGGCGGCACCGGCAGCGACTCGAAGGACGGCAAGACGGTCACCGTCTACTCCGTCGATGGCCTCGGCGACTGGTACAAGCCCGTCTTCGAGAAGTTCAAGGCGCAGACCGGCATCACGGTCAACGAGGTGGAGGCCGGCTCCGGTGAGGTCGTCAGCCGCGTGGAGAAGGAACAGTCCAACCCGCAGGCCGATGTCGTCGTCACCCTGCCGCCGTTCATGCAGAAGGCCGACAAGTCCGGGCTGCTGCAGGCCAGCGGCGTGGACACCGGCGCGGTCGCCGCCGCCGACAAGGACGCCAACGGCAAGTGGGTTTCCCTGGCGGGCAACTACCTGTGCTTCATCGCCAACCCGTCGGTCGACGCCACCAAGCTGACCTGGGACGACCTGCTCAAGCCCGACTACAAGGGCAAGCTGCAGTACTCCACCCCCGGCCAGGCCGGTGACGGCACCGCGGTCCTGGTGCTGCTGCAGCAGCTCATGGGCAAGCAGGGCGCGCTCGACTACCTGGCCAAGCTGCAGGCCAACAATGTCGGCCCGTCCTCCTCCACCGGCAAGCTGCAGGCCAAGGTGGACAAGGGCGAGATCCTCATCGCCAACGGCGACGTGCAGATGAACCTGCAGAGCGTCAAGAACGGCTCCAAGTTCAACGTCTTCTTCCCGGCGTCCGCCGACGGCAAGAAGTCGACCGTCTCGCTGCCCTACCTGATGGGCATGGCCAAGGGCGCGCCGCATTCGGACGCGGCCAAGAAGCTGATGGAGTTCCTGCTCTCGGCCGACGTGCAGAAGTCGCTGCCCGACACCTTCGCCATCCCGTCCCGCACGGATCTGGCGAGCGCTCCGGCCACCGGCAACGGGCCGTCGCCGACCTCGACCATCAAGGACGTGACCGTCCTGCACCCCGACTGGACCTCCGTGCTCGACAACCTCGACGCCGACGTGGCCGCCTACACCAAGGCCACCGGTAGCTAGCGATACCAGCCCCAGGAGCAGCAACCATGTCCTCCGCGTTGACGACATCCACGGTGGCCGGCGAGACCACCGACGAACCGGCCATCGTGTTCGACCGGGTCGGAGTGACCTACGGTCGCGGCCGTAAATCCACTGTGGCACTGGCCGATTTCAACCTGCGGGTGGCCGCGGGGGAAACGGTCGCGCTCCTGGGGCCCAGCGGTTCCGGCAAGTCCACCGCGCTCAAGGCGCTGGCCGGGTTCGTCCGGCCCACCTCGGGCGCGGTGCGGCTGGCCGGCCGCGACGTCACCGACCTCTCCCCCGCCAAGCGCGGCATCGGGGTGGTGGTGCAGTCCTACGCGCTGTTCCCGCACATGCGGGTGCACGACAATGTGGCCTTCGGGCTGAAGGCACATCGTGTGCCGCGCAACGAGATCGGGGCCCGGGTGACCGAGGCCCTGAACATGGTCGGCATGGGCGCCTACGCCCAGCGGCTGCCGCGCGAGCTGTCCGGCGGGCAGCAGCAGCGCGTCGCCATCGCGCGGGCGCTCGCCATCCGGCCCCGCGTGCTGCTGCTCGACGAGCCCCTCGCGGCGCTGGACGCGCAGTTGCGCCAGAACATGCTCGGCGAGCTGCAGCAGCTGCGAAAAGCCTTGCCGGACACGGCGATGCTGTACGTGACCCACGACCAGGCCGAGGCGCTCGCGCTGGCAGATCGCATCGCGGTCATGCGCGACGCGCGGCTGGTCGACATCGATACCGCGCACAAACTGTGGCAGCAGCCCGCCACCGAATTCACCGCATCCTTCCTGGGCGGCGCGAATCTGCTGGCCTGCACGGTCGAACACGTCTCCGGCACCGCCGCGCTGGTGACCGTCGGCGAGCACACGCTGCGCGCGGACGCGCCGCCGGCCGGCGTGGGACGCCCCGACTGGGCACCGAATGCCGAAGCCCAGTTGTGCGTCCGGCCGCACACTGTGCGCATCGTGCCGCTCACCGAACGAGATGCGCTGCGCGCCACCGTGATCACCAGCGTCTGGAAGGGCGCTTCGACCCGGCTGCACCTCGATGTGACGGGCATACCCGCCGAGCTCACCGTGGATGTCCTGGGCCACACCGAGATCGAGCCCGGCGACCACATCGGGGTGTGCTTCCCCGACCCGGCCGGGGTGCTCATCCCGCCGGGCATCGGCACCGACTCCGCCGCCGACGGCGAGGTCCGCGCATGACCGCCCCGCCGGCCCGTCGAGCTACAGGTGAATTCGACTATGCCGCGGTGACATCGAGCCCGCTGCGGGAAGAACGGCGGACGGTGTCGCGACGGCGCGCGGTGACCGCCGACGAGGCCTCCGAGCTGGTCGCAGGGTCAGCCGCGGCGCGGGACAGGAGGCCGTCGTGACCGCGCTGCTCGAATCCCCTTCCGCGGCAGAGGCTCCCGGGACTCGCGAGCCGGGACGGTCGTGGCGGCCGGTGCTGTGGACACTGCCGCCGGTGCTGACGGTGCTGCTGATCGCGGTGTATCCCATCGTGCGGGTGCTATTGGAATCGACCAAGACCAAGTCCGGGCGAGGGGTCGGGACCTGGTCGGCGGTGCTGGCCGAAGAGTCGTTCCGGAATGCGCTGCTGCGCACCGTCACCATCGCGGTCAGCTCGACGATCGGCTGCCTGCTGCTGGGGACATTCCTGGCGATCGTGCTGGCATTCGTGCCGTTTCCGGGTTCGCAGCTGGTGGGCCGGCTCATCGACTCGGTGCTGACACTGCCGTCCTTCCTCGTGACACTGGCCTTCACGTTCCTGTACGGGACAGCGGGGGCGGTGAACGCGTTCATCAACCAGATCACCGGCGGTACGCGGCCGGTGGTGAACTTCCTCAGCACGCCCTGGGGCGTGATCCTCGCCGAGGTCACCTTCTTCACGCCGTTCGTGGTGCGGCCGCTGCTGGCCGCGTTCGCGCAGCTGCCGCGCGAACAGCTGGATGTGGCCTCCAGTCTGGGCGCCTCGCCGTGGCGGGTGCTGGCACAGGTGGTGATGCCGGAGGCCTGGCCCGCGCTGGCGGCGGGCGGCAGCCTCACGCTGCTGTTGACCCTCAACGAATTCGGCATCGTGCTGTTCACCGGGGCCAAGGGTGTCATCACGCTGCCCGCGCTGATCTACACGCGCGGCATCGTCACCTTCGATCTGCCGGGGGCCGCGGTGCTGGCCTCGGTGCAGGTATTGCTGTCGCTCGGCCTGTATCTCGGATATCGGCTGCTGTTCACGCGCCTCACCGGTGCGCGGAAGGAGAGCTGAACCATGCTGGTGTGGACCAGGCGCGGGCGGACCGCGGTGCTCGCCGTGTTCGGAGTCGTGGTGGCGGTGGTGTTCGTGGCGCCCATCGCGACCGTGGTGGCGGCGGCACTGGCCGGACGCTGGAACGGGCCGCTGCCCTCGCAGCTGGGGTTCGCGAACTTCTCCCGGGCGCTGTCGGGCGAGGAGTCCGCGAGCCTGTCGGTGAGCCTGCAGACCGCGCTGCTGGCGGGACTGCTCTCACTGGCGCTGGGCACCTGGGCGGCGCTGGCGTCGATGGAGGCGCCCGGCTGGCTGCGGCGGCTCACCGACGCGGTGTTCCATGTGCCGGTCGCGGTGCCGTCGGTCGCGATCGGCCTGGGCGTGCTCATCACCTGCAACGAGCGGCCGCTGCTGCTGGGCGGGACCAAATGGATTGTGATCCTGGCGCATACGGTGCTCGTGCTGGCCTACGCCTTCAGCGGGGTCTCCGCCGCGCTGGACCGGCTCGACCCCGGCTACCGGCAGGCCGCCGAATCGCTCGGTGCCGGACCGGCGCGGGTCCTGTTCCGGATCACGCTGCCGCTGCTGCTGCCCGCGCTCGGCGCGGCGGCGGGGCTGGCCATCGCACTGTCCATGGGTGAGCTGGGGGCGACCATCATGGTCTACCCCGCGACCTGGAAAACCCTGCCGGTGGCCATTTTCGCGGCCACCGACCGCGGCGAAGTCTTCGATGCCGCGGCCAGTACCACGCTGCTGGTGCTGGTCACCCTCCTCGCCCTGGTGATCCTGGGCCGCTTGAAAGGTCGTGCGGCACTGCGCTGACTGCCGGGTCAGCTTTCGGGTCGACCGCACCACACCGCTGACCGCGAATGAGGGGACGGTCAGCGGTGTCTTGCGTTTATTGCCGGGCGCGGCGGACAGTTGAACGGTTAGGCTCGCCGCGTTGTCGCGTTCGTTCGCGTTGTCGGTGTTACTGCTCGGGCGGGGGTAGTTCGATGGTGGTCGTAGCAGGGTTGTCCGGTGAGTCCTATGACGTGGACAACGAACCGTTCTATACCGCGGGCAGCCGGTCGCTGCAGTACCTGTGCCGGGATCCGCGTGGGCAGCAGCGGCTCTACAAGCTGTACCGGACTCCGGTCACCGGTCCCGACGCCATCGAATCGGCGCGGCAGGCCATGCTCTTCGGGCGGCAGACCGTCCTCGCCGCCGAGGCCGCGGGCGGATCCACCGGGGATGCCGCCGAGGCGGTGAACTGGCCGATCGATCTGGTGCTGCACGAGGGGATGCTGGCCGGGACCGTGCTGCCGTTGATTCCGATGGACTTCCTGCAGCCGGACGGGCGGCCGCGCACCCTGGATCAGCTGTGGGCCGCGCCCGGACAAGTGGCGTCGTATTTCCGGGCCGGACTGGCGATCCGGCTGAGCGACATCGCGCGGGTGCTCGAGGAACGGCAATTCGCGCACGGGGACCTGTCCGCCAAGAACGTGCTGTGGCAGCCGGCCGCGCCGCTGGCGTACGTCATCGACACGGCCGGGCCGGCGACGCCCGACGCGGCCCACGACCGGTTCAAGGATCGGTACGACCTGGCGGTGCTGGTGTATCGGACGTTGCTGCCGGATGCCGGGGCGGGGGCGCCCGGTGCGTCGTGGCAGCCGTCCGGGGTGCCCGCCGATCTCGATCCGCGGGTGCGGGCGCTGTTCGACCGGGCCTTCGGCAATGGCGGATTCGGGCCGGACGCCCGGCCCTCCGCGACGGAGTGGAGTGACACGCTGCGGGCGGTGTATCTGACGCCCGACGGTGCGAACTATGTGCCCGAGGCGCTGGCGGTGCTGGATCGGCACGCCGGGCAGCCGGCCAGTGCGCCCGCCGTGCCGACGGTGACGTTCGGCTCGCCGACCACGCCGAGCGATTGGTCCATGCCACAGCAGCCGGTGGCGTATTCGACTGCACCGCAGTCCAGTTCGGCGAACACGGCACTCAAGGTGATCCTCGGCGTCCTGCTGGTGGTACTGGTCATCGCCATCGCGGTGGGCGCGGTGGTGCTCACCGGCAAGGACTCCAACAAGAACTCGGCCGCCGGCACCTCCACGACCACCACCGTGACCACGACGGCCCCGCCGACCAGCACCACCGCGGGCTTCGACAAGAACACCCTCAACAAGCAGTCCACCGACAAGACCCCGTTCACCGCGGACGCACTACTGCCGCAGAGCTTCACCGACAGCAAGGGCGTGGTGTTCACCCGTCGCTCCTTCGGCCCCAAGGACTGCGTCTCCAGCAATATGTCGCAGAACGTGAAGACGGCGCTGCAGAACAACAAGTGCCAGCAGATGATGACAGGCGTCTACCTCGACGCCTCCGAGAAGATCCTGACCTCCATCGAGGTCTTCGCCTTCCCCTCCAACACCGAGGCCGAAACCCTCTACAACGGCCTCAAGGGCCAGGACCAGATCTGGGACGTCTGGTGCCCCACCCAGGGCGTCGGCTCCAGCGTCTGCCAAGCCAACACCGACACCCTCTTCAAGGCCACCTACTCCAGCTGGGGCAGCCAGGAATACCGCTACCTCTACGAGTCCTACTCCCTCTACATCAACCTCACAGTCGATGCCTCCCTCGAACCCAACCTCGAGGCCTCCGCCCGCACCATCCTCAACCTGGTAGGCCCCGACAACTACTGGAAAGACCGCTGACCCAACAGCTTCCGAGCAGAACGGCCGTATCCGGCGGCCACCGTGGTTACCCTGGGGTGATGGTGCCTGTGTCGCATGTGGTGGCATTCGGGGTGGCGGCGGTGATCCTGATTGTGATTCCGGGGCCCAATGTGATGTTCGCGGTGGGGCGGGCGTTGGTGTTGGGGCGGCGGGCGGCGGTGTTGTCGGTGGCGGGGACAGGGGCGGGGACTGCGGTGTGTTTGGTGGGGGCGGCGGTGGGGTTGGGGGCGTTGCTGATGGCCTGGGCAATGTTGTTTCTGGTGGTGAGGATCGCGGGGGCGGTGTATTTGATCTGGTTGGGGGGCATGGCTATTCGGGGGCGGCGGAAGCTCGGGGAAAGTTTGCGGGCGGGAGTGCCGGAAGGGGCGCAGCGGCGGGTGGTGTGGCAGGGGTTCGTGGTGGGGGCGACGAATCCGAAGACGGTGGTGTTCTTCGCGGCGGTGCTGCCGCAGTTCGCGGTGCCCGCCAACGGGTGGCTGCCGGTGCAGTTCCTGGTGCTGGGGGCGATCTTCCCGGTGCTGCAGGTGCTTTCGGATGTGGTGTGGGCGCTCGGGGCGGCGTCGGCGCGCGAGTGGTTCGTCCGGTCACCGCGGCGGCTGGAGGCCGTGGGGGCCACTGGCGGCGCGATGATCATCGGGGTGGGGACGACGGTGGCGTTCTCCGGGAACGGATGAGATCGGCTGCGGCGGAACGGGTTGGCGGTCCACCGCTGGCGCCGGGTCCGGACGACAAGAATTGGGCCGGTACCCGTTCGGCGGATACCGGCCCAACCTTCTCCGGGTGAGGGATCAACAAGACCCGAAGTCTCAGAGGCCTGCGGCGGCGGCCAGCAGGGTGCGCGAGTAGGTGGCGTCGGTGGCCTCGATCAGGCCGGCGGCCAGCAGGTAGGCGGCGGCCATGTCGAGGGCGGAGTGACGCAGAGCGGTCAGGGCCTCGGTGAGCTGGCGGCCCTTGTGTTCGAAACCGCGCCGGAGTTGGTGGGCGGAGTCGAAATCACCGAAGCCGGTGAGGGTATGAGTATCGTGGCTGCGCTCGATTTGCGGGTCCAGTGCGTCTGCGAACCGCAGGAAGTGTGCGGCGCAGTTACGCGCCGCTCCCACCTCCAGGCGGAATGTGCCGTCCTGGGCCCGCCGGTAGAGCTCGGTGGCCGTGCCCTCGCCCGTGTTCATGACGAACTCCCTCCCTCGAAATGTGAAACGCCGTATTACACCCGCAATTTTGTGAATCCGCCGCCACGTGAATGAAACATGGCGTGAACAAAAACCGCGCGGATGGTTTTGGGGCGCTCCGCGATTTATCCAGGCGGGCGTGCCGCGCCAGTCGACCACGCGGCACGCCGGGCGGGGCGCCCCGTTGCGCCCGCCGTCTCGGGCGGGCGACGTCCTACGGTTCGAGCGACCTATTGGTCCGATAGCACGACTCGGCTGACGTCACCGCTGACGATCAACGATTCGTTGGCAATACATCAATTGTGTCAATGCATTTGGAATCATTGTTCTGGTAAACGGCGGCGGCCACCGGCCACGTCGATTACGAGATCAGTGTAGCCGTCCACCAGTTCGGCCAGGTGGTACCAGTGTTTATGGGTGTTATCACTGGCCGCGCCCTCGTGATCGATCACCTGATTGGCCTCCACCCAGCTCCGGGCCATGCGGTCGACGACCGCGCCCAGGCTCTCGGTGTGCAGCGTGGCGCCGTTGCGGTGTTGCGGCAGTTCCTGTTCCACCCAATCATTGATATCGTCAACGAGTTCGCTGCGGCGACAATCGATCTCGCTGACCATCATGGGATCCCGTAGCTGGCCGCGACGTTCGTGCAGTTCGGCGAGAGCGTGCGCCGACCGTAGCAACACTCGATCTTGAAATCGCCTCCCCTGGAAGGCACAGAGCAATTGCGGAGCGGTCGGCAGGACGCCGGCTATCGACATGGTCATCGAGACTCCCTATACGCACCCGACAGCATCACTAATCGCACCAACATGATTGGTCTCCGGATTCAGCTATACCGGTCATCGGATCGGTTGTTCACGAATAGGCTAGCTGGATCATGCTCTTACAAATGCAAGAACGCAATACTGCGTTCTAGCAAGTGCGACAAGGGAAAGGGTTGTCATGGCAGGCAAGCGCACCGTGCTCACCGTCCGTTTGCGGCGGCTCGCCGCGATGCTGCACGAGATGCGCGAGACGGCGCAGCTCAGCAAAGAAGTGGTCAGCGCCAAGACCGGCATCAACGTGACCACCCTCTACCGCATCGAAACCGCTCAGGCCAGGCCCCAGCGCCGCACCCTGACGGCCATGCTGGACCTGTATGGCATCGGCGAGCCGCAACGTTCAGATGCCTTGCAGTTGCTGGTGGATGCGCTCCGCCCGGGCATGGCACGGTCTTTCGAGGATGCGGTGTCGGAGGTCTACGGCGCCTACATCAACTTCGAAGCCGAGGCGCTCTCGGCTCGGTTCTTCCAGTCCACCTATATCCCCGGCCTGCTACAGACCGAGGCGTACGCGAACGCGGTGTACCAGACCACCATGCCCAAGATCTCGGATCAGGTTATCGAGCAACGGATCCGGGCGCGCCAGGAGCGGGCCAAGGTGCTCACCAAGGACGATCCGCTGGAACTGTGGGTGGTGCTGGACGAGGCCGTCATCCGCCGGCTGGTGGGCGGCCCGGAGGTGATGTTCCAGCAGTTCACCCTGCTGCTGGAGCACACAGAGAAGCGCAATGTGATCCTGCAGATCCTGCCCTTCGACGCCGGCGCGCACCCGGGCATGCTGGGTTCCTTCACGCTGCTGGACTTCCCGGACCCCGCGGACCCGGAGCTGGTCTACGTGGAGGGCATCGCCAGTGACGAGCTCATCGAGGGCCATCCGGAGGTACGCCGCTACGGCGTGATGTTCGACCAGCTCCGGGCCATGGCACTGAGCCCGCGCGACTCCATCGCCATGATCTCCCAGACCATGGAGGGCCTGGGCGGCTGATCTTCCACCCACCCCAGGGTGGGTACATCCGCACCCTCGGAGCGGGTTCCGGCAGCACTGTGGTCGCTATCGGCCACGGCGCGCGGCGGCGACAGTAGATACATCCCGAACGCCACCGCAAGCGCCCCTCCGAGAGGATGATGTTCGATGTGCAAGCCGGTCGAATCGCCCGCCGCCATCGCGATGACCGCCGCCGACTGCGAACTGAGCTACGCCGAACTGGATCGCTGGAGCAACCGCCTCGCGCGCATGCTGCTGCGGCTCGGAGCCCACCCGGGGGCCCGCATCGCGATCGCGGAGACCCCGCAGCTGGAGGCCGCGGTGTCCCTTCTGGCCATCACCAAGATCGGCGCGATTCCGGTGCCGCTCACCACCGAAACCACGGTGGCGCGTGCCGATTTCGGCGTCACCACCAAGGACGGCCGGGAGCGGATCACCGATCCGAGCCGCTGGCTGGTGCTCGACGACCGCTCCACGCTGGTGCAGTACCTCACCGGTTCGGACGCCCCGCTCACCGCGGCGGAACTGCCGCCGGCACGGGAGGCTGCAGCCTGACCGTACCGAATCATTATCGCCCGCAGGATGTTTCAGAATGGTTTTCAGCACCCTGTCCACATCCACCCCTGATTCATCCGCGGCCTTCGCTCTCTCGGCGGCCCAGCGCGGCATCTGGTTCGCCCAGCAGCTGGCGGGTGACACGCCCGTCTCGATCGCCCAGTACGTGGAGCTCACCGGCCCCGTCGACGTGCAATTGCTCGCCGACGCGATCCGCCGCGCCGGGCGCGAGTTCGGCACCGGATACCTGCGCCTGACAGAAATCGACGAGCTGCCCTGGCAGCTCGTGGACACCACGCTCGACGACACGATCGACACCGTCGACCTGAGCGGCGCGCCCGATCCGGCGGCCGCCGCACGGGCGTGGATGCACGCCGAGTACACCGCGCCCCTGGACCTGACCCGCGACCGGCTGTGCCTGATCGCCATGCTGCGCCTGGGCCCGGACCACTGGTACTGGTACTCGCGGTTCCACCACATCCTGATCGACGGCGTCGGCGCGCTCACCATGCTGCAGCGCACCTCCGAGATCTACAACGAGGCCGCCGCCGGGCACGAGATCCCGCCCGGCCGGGCCGAGCCGTTGCAGCGCATCGTGGAAGCCGATGCGGCATACCGGGATTCGGACAAGCTCCAGGCCGACCGGGAGTACTGGCGCGCGCATCTGGCGGGCCTGCCCGAACCGGCGCAGCTGGGCAAGCGCACCGGCGCGGTCGACGCCCACCCCCGCCTGCTCAGCGGTACACTGCCGGAATCCACTGCGGCCCTGCTGGATTCGCTCACCACCGCCCTGTCCACCAGTCCGGCGCCGGTCGTGGTGGCCGCCTTCGCCGCCTATGTCGGCGCCATGACCGGGGCGGGCGAGATCGTGCTGAGCCTGCCGGTGTCCGGCCGCACCACCGCGGTCCTGCGCCGCTCCGGCGGCATGGTCGCCAATGTGGTGCCGCTGCGGCTGCGTCCCTCCCCCACCGCCACGGTCGGCGATCTCGTCCGCGCCACCCAGGGTGAGCTCACCGCCGCGCTGCGCCGCCAGCGGTACCGGCAGGAGGACATCATCCGCGACCTCGGCTGGGCCATGGACGAGGTGGCGGGCTTCGGCCCGACGGTCAATCTCATGCTCGCCGACACCCGCATCCGCCTGGGCGGGGTCACCGGGCAGCTGTACGTGCTGACCTCGGGCCTCATCGACGACCTGTTCGTGAACGTCTATCCGGGCGGCGGCGCGGAACGCACGCACATCGACTTCCAGGCCAATCCGAACCGTTACGACGAGCCCGAACTCGCGGTGCTGCACGCGCGCTTCCTGGAGTTCCTGCACCGCTTCCTGGCCGGTGGCGCCGAACAACCGCTGGCGGCGGTGACCGCGCTCTCCGAAACCGAACGCGCCGAACTGGCCCCCGCACAGGGCCGCGACGGCACCGGTCCGCGCACGCTGCCCGAGATCCTCGCGGCGGGGGCGGGCCGAGACCCGTCGGCCATCGCCCTGCGGGTGGACGGGACCGCGTTCACCTACCGTGAGCTCACCGAGTACACCGATCGACTGGCCCGGGTGCTGATCGCGGCGGGGGCCGGACCGGAACGCACGGTGGCGATCTCGATCCCGCGTTCCGCGGAGTCGGTGCTGGCCATGTGCGCGGTCGCCCAGACCGGCGCGGCGTTCGTGCCCGTCGACCCCGGCTATCCGGTCGATCGTATCGAGCACATGCTCACCGACAGCGGCGTGGTCGCGGGCGTGACGGTGGCGGGTTCCCGGGCGGCCCTGCCGGATCGGGTCGAGTGGCTGGTGCTGGACGACCCGGCCACCGAGAAGCTCATCGCCGCAAGCGATTCCGGTCCGATCACCGACGCCGACCGGCGTGCGCCCCTGCACCTGGACCAGGTCGCGTACCTCATCTACACCTCCGGCTCGACCGGGCTGCCCAAGGGCGTCGCGGTCACCCATCGCGGCCTGACGAATCTGGTCACCGGTTCCGGAGCCGCGTTCGGCGTCGGATCGGATGCCGTGGTGGCGCACGCGGTCTCGCCGAGTTTCGACATCTCGGTGGAGGAGCTGCTGGTCGCCCTCGCGGTCGGCGCGACGGTGGCGGTGGTGCCGCCGGCCGCCTACGCGGGCGAAGAGCTGGCGCGGGTGCTGCGGCACCTGGAGGTCACCCACCTGAATGTGACACCGGCCGTGGCGGGTTCGCTGGAACCGGACACGCTGCCGCGGCTGCGCACCGTGGTGGTGGGCGGCGACTCCTGCCCGCCCGAGCTGCCGGTCCGCTGGGCCGGGCGGTGTGTCATCAATGGCTACGGCCCCACCGAGGCCACCGTCACCGCCACCCTGAGCGCCCCGCTCGCCCCCGGCGATCCCATTACGATCGGCGCGCCCTCGCGGGGCATGGGGGCGGTCGTCCTCGATCCGTGGCTGCGTCCGGTGCCGCCGGGCGTGACGGGTGAACTGTATTTGTGCGGGCCGGGTCTGGCGCGCGGCTACCACCAGCGCATCGGCCTGAGCGCCGAGCGTTTCGTGGCCAGCCCGTTCGCCTCGGGCGCGCGCATGTACCGCACCGGCGACCTGGTGCGGTGGCGCCGGCGCGGCGGCCGCTGGGAACTGGAGTACCTGGGCCGCGGCGACACCCAGGTGAAGGTGCGCGGCTTCCGTATCGAACTCGGCGAGGTGGACGCCGCGGTCGCGCGGTATCCGGGGGTGGAGATGGCGGTCACGGTGGGCGCGACCACGCCCGGCGGTGCGACCGCGCTGGTGTCCTACGTGCTGGCGGCCGATTCGGTGGTCGCGCCGGAGGAGGTGAAAGCCACAGTGGCCCAGTCTCTTCCGGCGCACATGGTGCCGTCGGTCGTGATGGTGCTGCACTCGCTGCCGCTCACCCCGGCGGGCAAGGTGGATCGCCGCGCCCTGCCCAGACCCGATTTCGGATCCGGCCCCCGCGCCGGTCGCGCGCCCGCCACCGAGCGGGAACGTGCGCTCGCGGAGGTCTTCGCGGCGGTGCTCGGGGTGGAATCGGTAGCGGCGGACGACAATTTCTTCGCCCTCGGCGGCGACAGCATCGTGGCCATCCAGCTGGTGGCGCGCGCCAAGGCGGCCGGACTCGGGCTGCGGGCCCGGGATGTGTTCGAGCACAAGACCGTCGCTGCGCTGGCCGTCGTCGCCACCGAGGTGACCGCCCCCTTGGTCCAGGAGCTGCCCGGCGGCGCGGTGGGCCCGGTGCCGCTCACCCCGATCGTGCACGCCATGCTCGAGCAGGGCGAGACCTGGCCCAGATTCGCTCAGGCCGTGCTGATTCCGCTTCCGCGCGCCGAGGACATTTCCGCCTCCGGCGCTGAGGACACTGTCGCCTCCGGCGCTGAAGACACTGTCGCCTCCGGCGAGGCCGACCGATCGCGGCTCACGATGGCGGTGCAGGCCCTGCTCGACCGGCACGACCTGCTGCGCAGCACCCTCACCCACCGGCCCGCGAACGGCAGCGGCCCGTGGGAGTGGCGGGTCGGCGCGCCCGGCACGATCGAGGCCGGGGCCCTCATCGAAACCGTGACCGCCGCACCCGATTCCGACGGCGAGGACGAACTGCAACGCGCGGCCGACCTGCTGGATCCCGCCGCCGGGATCGTGGCCCGCTTCGTGCTCATCGACCGCGCGGACACCCAGCCACTGCTGTGGGTGGTGCTGCACCACCTGGTCACCGACGGCGTGTCCTGGCGCATCCTGCTGCCGGATCTGGCCACCGCCTGGGCGGGCGGACCGCTCGCGCCGGTGGGGACCTCGTTCCGGCGCTGGGCGCACGGGCAGGTCGAGCAGACCCCGGCGCGCGCGGCCGAGATCCCGCTGTGGCGGCGGATCCTCACCACGCCGGACCCGCGGCTGGGCACCCGGGCCCTGGATCCGGAGCTCGACACCGTGGCCACCATGGGCCAGCTGCGGACCGTCATCGACAGCGATACCGCCACGGCCGCACAGGAACTCATTCCGGCGCGCTTCCACTGCGGATTCGACGACGCCCTGCTCACCGCGCTGGCGCTGGCGGCGAGCCGCTGGCGGCGCACCCACCGGACGCTGCTCACCGTGGAGGGCCACGGGCGCGAGGAATCGGTGCTGCCCGGTGCGGACATCTCGCGCACCATCGGCTGGTTCACCAGTGTGTTCCCGGTGGCGCTCGACCTCGGCGACCTCGACCTCGACGACGCCTTCCGGGGCGGGCCCGCGGCGGGCGCGGCACTGAAGGCGGTGAAGGAGCAGCTGCGGGCGATTCCCGACAAGGGCGTGGGCTTCGGCATGCTGCGCTACCTCGGAACGGGACCCAACCGACTCGACGATTCGCCCACGCCGCAGATCAGTTTCAACTATCTCGGCCGGACGGGCGCGGGGGTGGAGCATCCGGGCGGCGCGGAAACCCCGTGGGTGCCGGTCAGATTCGCCGCCACCCAGGACGATCGCGCACCGCTGGCGGCGGTCGTCGACATCAATGCCTTCCATACCGCCGCCGGCCTCGAGGTGACCTGGGCCTACGCGTCGCGGCTGCTCACGCCTGAGCAGGTGCGGGAGTTCGCGCGGCTGTGGGGGCGGGCGGTCACCGCGCTGGTGGCCCATGCCCGAAACGCCGGAGCCGGCGGGCACACGCCCTCGGACTTCCCGCTGGTCACGGTCGATCAGGCGCAGATCGACGCCTGGGAGCGGGACTACCCGGACCTCACCGAGGTCTGGCCGCTGTCGCCGCTGCAGTACGGCCTGCTCTTCCACGCCCGCTACGACACCGACACCGCCGACGGGTACACCGTCCAGACCCGGCTGTCGCTGGCCGGCCGGGTCGATGCCGGACGGCTGCGCACGGCCGCGGCGGCGCTGACAGCCCGGCACGAGGTGCTGCGGGTGGCCTATGCCGAGACTGCCGACGGCCCCCGGCAGCTGGTGCTCGGCGAGGCCGAGATCCCCTGGCAGGACCTCGATCTCACCACCATCGAGGAGCCGGCCGAACGGCAGCGGGAACTGGACCGGCTGATCGCCGTGGACGCGGGCACCCGCTTCGACCTCGCCCGGCCGCCGCTGCTGCGCTTCAGCCTGATACGCACCGAACCCGAGGCGTACACGCTGCTCATGACCAATCACCATCTGGCCCTGGACGGCTGGTCCACGCCGCTGGTGGTGCGCGAGCTGCTGGCCGGATACCTGGCCGCGGTCACCGGGCACGAGATCGCGCAGGCTCCGGCGCACTCGTATCGCGAATTCCTGGCCTGGCTCGATCAGCAGGACGACGCCGCGTCCCTGTCGGCCTGGACCGAGGCGCTGGCCGGGGTCGACGCACCGACCCGCGCGGTGCCCACCCTCGCGGGCATCACCTCGACCGAATCCGGCATGGTCTCGGCCGAATTCACCGCGGCGCGACTGGAACGGCTCACCGACACCGTGCGCACCGCCGGGGCCACGGTGAACACCGCCGTGCAGGCCGCGTGGGCGCTGCTGCTGACCATGCTCACCGGCCGCACCGATGTGGTGTTCGGCGGCACCGTCTCCGGGCGGCCGCCGCAGCTGGCCGGGGTCGAGGAGATGGTGGGGCTGTTCATCAACACCCTGCCGGTGCGGGTGCGGCTGGATCCCGGTGAGCGCGTGGGCGATCTGCTGGCCCGGGTGCAGGCCGAGCAGGCGCGGCTGCTGGACCACCAGCACGTCGGGCTGGCCGCCATCCACCGGGCGGTCGGGCTGCCCGAGCTGTTCGACACCCTCACCGTCTTCGAGTCCTATCCCATCGACCGCGAAACCCTCTCGCGCGCACTGGATATCGCGGGCATGCGGATCCTCGACGTGTCCGGCACCGACGCCACCCCCTACCCGCTGAACCTCATGGTGATCCCGCAGCGCGCCGCCGACGGCAGCGAAAGCCTCACCATCACTGTCAAATTCATGGCCGACGAACTGCCCGAGGCCGCCGCGCGCCGGCTGCTCGACCGGTTCGTACTGCTGCTCGACCAGATCGCCGACCATCCCGAGCGCCGCACCGCGCAACTGCAGCACTGCGATCCGATCGAACGCACCCAGCTGCTGCCCGTCCGCGGCGGCACGCCCACCCCCCTGCGCACCCTGCCCGACATCCTGGCCGCGGGCGCGCGCGTCAATCCGGACGGCATCGCCCTCAGCTCCGGCACCCTCAGCATGACCTACCGCGACCTCGACGCCTGGTCCAACCGCTTCGCGCGAGTCCTGTTGCGGCGCGGGGTCGGCCGCGAGAGCTTCGTGGTGCTGGCCCTGACCCGGTCGGTGGAATCCGTGGTGGCGGTGTGGGCGCTGGCCAAAACCGGGGCGGCGTTCCTGCCGCTGGACCCCAGCTACCCGGTCGAGCGCATCGAGCACATCCTGACCGACTCCCGCGCGCCCATCGGGGTGACGGTGTGCGCGGTCGGCGAGACCCTGCCCGGCAGCATCGACTGGCTGCTGCTCGACGACCTCAACACCATCCGCCGGGTCATGACGGTGTCCGACGCGCACATCACCGACGCCGAACGCGGCGGGCCCATCAACCTGGCCCAGACCGCCTACCTGATCTACACCTCCGGCTCGACCGGCAAGCCCAAGGCGGTGCTGCTGAGCCATCGCGGGCTCGCCAATCTCGTTGCCTCGCAACAGAGTCTGCTGGATCTGGACGAGACCTCCAGCACACTGCAGGTGGCCTCCCCCAGCTTCGACGCCTCGGTGCACGAACTGCTCATGGCACACGGCGCGGGCGGGCGACTGGTCATCTCGCCACCGGATGTGTACGGCGGCAGCGCACTCGAGGAACTGCTGCGCACCGAAGGGGTGACACACGCGGTCATCACGCCGTCGGTACTGGCCACTATGAATCCGGCGGGACTCGACGAACTCGGCTGCCTCTCGGTGGCCGGTGAGGCGGCCGGATCCGAACTGGTGGCCGCCTGGTCCGCCGGGCGGCGCCTGGTGAACCTGTACGGCCCCACCGAATTCAGCGTGTGGGCCACCGGGCCGGGTGAGCTGCTGGCGGGCGAACCCATCACCATCGGCGCGCCCATTCGCGGCGCGGCCGCCCTGGTGCTCGACGGCTGGCTGCGGCCGGTGCCCATCGGGGTGACCGGGGAGCTGTATCTGGCCGGTCCCGCGCTGGCCCGCGGCTACTTCAACCGATTCGGGCTCACCTCCGCCCGTTTCGTCGCCAACCCGTATGCCGCGCCCGGCGCGCGCATGTACCGCACCGGCGACATGGTGCGCTGGGCGGAGGTCAAGACGCCCGGCGGCGCGCAGCTGGAGCTGGAGTACCTGGGCCGCAGCGACTTCCAGGTCAAGATCCGCGGCCTGCGCATCGAACTCGGCGAGATCGACGCGGTGTTGACCGCCGACGAGCAGGTCGACTACGCCGCCACCCTGGGCTGCCCCGGACCGGGCGGGCAGACGGTGCTGGTCTCCTACGTGGTCGCCGCGGCCGGGCACACCCTCGACACCGAACTGCTGCGCACCCGCGTCGCCGCGGCGCTGCCGGGCTACATGGTGCCGAGCTACCTGATCGCACTCGACGATGTGCCGCTGACCCCGGTCGGCAAGCTCGACCGGAATGCGTTGCCCGCACCGGATTTCGCGACCCTCGACCAGCGCTACCTGGCCCCTCGCACCGCCGTCGAAACGGCCGTCGCCCAGGTCTTCGCCGACGTCCTCGACGCCGAGCGCGTCAGCATCGACCGCTCCTTCTTCGACCTCGGCGGCAACTCGCTCACCGCCACCCGCGTGGTGGCCCGGGTGAACGCCGCCCTCGGCGCGACCATCGCACTGCGCGACCTCTTCGACGCACCCACCGTCGCGCAACTGTCGTCCCGTATCGTCCCCGGCACCGAGACTCCCGGGCGGCCGGCACTGGCCCCGCGCATCCGCCCGGACCGAATCCCGTTGTCCCCGGCACAACAACGAATGTGGGTCCTCAACCGCCTGGACCCGGGCTCCGCCGCCTACAACATCACCGCGGCCCTGCGCCTGACCGGCGAGCTGGAGACGGCGGCCCTGCGCGCGGCGGTCGCCGACGTGGTCGCCCGGCACGAATCGCTGCGCACCATCTACCCTGCCGACGCCGACGGCCCCCGCCAAGTGGTCCTCAGCGCCGAAGCGGCCGCGCCGCAGATCAGCTTCGCCGAGACGGACGACGGCCCGGACCTGCGCGCGGCCATTGCCGAAAGCACCGGGGCAGGTTTCGATCTCACCCGCGAAGCCCCGCTGCGGGTCCGCGTGCTCCGGCTGATCGGCCCGGCCGAGGTGCACGTGGTGGTGCTGGTGGTGCACCACATCAGCGCGGACGGGGCCTCCATGGCACCGCTGGCCACCGACCTGGTGACGGCGTATCTCGCGCGCAGTGGGGGCACGGACGCCGAGCGGCCGCCGTTGCGGGTGCAGTACGCCGACTATGCGATCTGGCAGCGGGAACTGCTGGGCGACGAGGCCGATCCGGAATCGCTTGCCGCACAGCAGATTCGGTACTGGAAGGAACGGCTGGCGGCGACGCCCGACGTGCTGGAGCTACCGACCGACCGGCCGCGACCGGCGGTGCAGAGCCTGCGGAGCACGGATCTGGAGTTCCGGCTCGACGCCGGATTGCACGCTGCGCTCACCGAACTGGCGGCCGCGACCGACACCAGCCTGTTCATGGTGCTGCATGCGACGCTGGCGGTGCTGCTGTCGCGGCTGTCCGGCACGCCCGACATTCTGATCGGGACCGCCGTGGCCGGGCGCGGCGAGGCGGCCCTCGACGACCTGGTCGGCATGTTCGTGAACACGCTCGCCCTGCGCACACCCGTGGATCCCGCCACGGGGTTCCGGGAGTTCCTGGCGCAGGTGCGGGCCACCGATCTGGACGCCTTCGCGCACCCGGAGGTGCCTTTCGAGCGGCTGGTGCAGGTCCTGGACCCGCCCCGGTCGACGGCCCAGCATCCGCTGTTCCAGGTGTCGTTGTCGCTGCAGAACTTCCAGCCGCCGACCGTCGAATTCCCCGGGCTGACGGTGGCGGTCGAGCCCATCGAGCGGGACGCCTCGCAGTTCGACCTGACCTTCGATCTGCGCACCCCGCTGCCCGGCACCGAGGCAGCCGGGCTCGACGGCACGCTCACCTTCGCCACCGACCTGTTCGACGAGGCCACCGCCGCGCGGCTGGTCACCCGGTGGCAGCGGATCCTCACCGCCGTCACCGCCGACCCCGGGGTCCGGCTGTCGGATATCGACCTGCTCGACGCCGCCGAACGGACCGCGCTGGTGCCGCTGCGCGGCCCGCGGCACCAACGGATCACCACACTCGCCCAGGTTTTCCGGGCCGCCGCCACCGCCCACCGTCTGTGCCCGGCCATCATCGCCGACGGGCGCGTGGTGTCCTATCGCGAGCTGGACACCGCCTCCCAGCGGCTGGCCATGCAGCTCTCGGCCGCCGGAGCCGGATCGGAAACGATTGTGGCGCTGGCCCTCTCGCGCGGCGTCGAGCTGATCACCGCGATCTGGGCCTGCGCCAAGGCCGGGGCGGCCTTCCTGCCCATCGACCCGCGTCACCCCCTGGACCGCATCGATCACATGCTGGCCGACTCGCGTGCGGTGCTCGGGCTCACCACCAGCGCCCACCGGCCGCTGCTGCCCGACACCGTCGGCTGGCTGGTGCTCGACGATCCCGCCGCCTCCAGCGTGCGGATCGCAGTGGGGCAGAGCCGGATCCGCGCCGTGACCACGTACCCGGATCAGCCCGCATGGCTCATTTACACCTCCGGGTCCACCGGCACACCCAAGGGCGTCTCCGTCTCGCATCGCGGCATCGCCGACCTCGTGCGGGCCCAGCGGGAACTGCTGAGCCTGGGTGAGCACTGCCGCGTACTCCAGGTCGCCTCACCGAGTTTCGACGCCTCGGCCTTCGAGGCGCTCATGGCCTTCGGGTCCGGCGGCACCGCCGTGGTCGCCCCGCCCGACGTGTTCGGCGGCGAGGCGCTGTCGGATCTCATTGCGGCGCAGGGTGTCACACACCTGGTGATCACCCCCTCGGCACTGGCGACCCTCGATCCGGAGGCGGTGTCCAGCGTGCGGGTGCTGGCCGTGGCGGGCGAGGCCATCGGCCCGGACCTGGTGGCGCGGTGGTCGAGCGGGCGCACGCTGATCAACCTCTACGGGCCCACCGAATTCACCATCTGGGCAACGGCTTCCGAACCCCTGACCGCCGGGCAGCCGGTCACCATCGGCACTCCGATCCGGGGAGCGGGCACCCTCGTCCTCGACGACCGCCTGCGCCCGGTGCCGATGGGTGTGGCCGGGGAGCTGTACCTGGCCGGACCGGCCCTGGCGCGCGGCTACCACGCGCGACCCGGTCTCACCGCGGCCCGCTTCGTCGCCGACCCGTACGGGCGGCCCGGTGAACGGCTCTACCGCACCGGCGATCTGGTGCGCTGGACCGGCTACCTCGACGAGCCGCGCCTGGAATACCTGGGCCGCACCGACTTCCAGGTCAAGGTGCGCGGCCAGCGCATCGAACTCGGCGAGATCGATGCCGCGCTGTCCGCCGCCGAGGGCATCGAATTCGCCGTCACCCTGGGCGTTCCCGGACCCGGCGGCGCCACCGCGCTCGCGGCGTATCTGCTGCCGGAGCCGGGGCGCGAGGCCGACCTGGCCGCCGTGCGCGCCCACGCCGCCGACCGGCTGCCCGGTTACATGGTGCCGACCGCGTTCGTGGTGCTCGACGCCATCCCGCTCAATGCCGTCGGCAAGCTCGACCGCAAGGCGCTGCCGGCGCCGGTGTTCGAGGCCGCGACCGAATACCGGGCACCGAGCACCGAGCTGGAAACCGTGCTCACCGAGCTCGTCGCCGAACTGCTCGGCCGCGACCGGGTCGGCGTGCACGACTCGTTCTTCGCCCTCGGCGGCGACAGCATTCTCGCCATCCAGCTGGTCTCCCGCGCCCGGCTGCGCGGCATCGAACTCACGCCATTGCAGATCTTCGAGCATCGCACCGTCGCGGCGCTGGCCGCGCTCGCGGCGGCCGCGGGCGAGACCGTCGTCCTCGAGGAGCTGCCCGGCGGCGGAGTAGGCGAGCTGCCGCTCACCCCCATCGTGCGCTGGATGCTCGAACGCGGCGGTGACCACCGCAGATTCGCGCAGACCGCGGTGCTGGAACTGCCGCAGGGCATCGGGCGCGACCAGCTCGTCGCCACCGTGACCGCCGTCGTCGACCACCACGACGCCCTGCGCGCCCAGCTCGCCTACGCGGACGGCGACTGGCGGATGAGCATCCGCGAACCCGGCGCGGTCGATGTCGACGCGCTCCTGCATCGCATCGAATTCGACACCGCCGACGCTGTCGACCTGCGCGAATACGCCGTCACCGAACTGGATTCCGCGCTCGGCCGCCTCGACCCGGCCACCGGGATCGTCCTGCAGCTGGTGTGGCTGGACCCGGCCCCGGGCAGCCCCGCCGACCGCCGCGGCCGCCTCATCCTGGTCGCCCACCACCTGGTCATCGACGGCGTGTCCTGGCGCATCCTCATTCCGGACCTGATCGCCGCCTGGGCGCAGATCAGCGGGGACATGCCACCGATCCTGCCGGAGACCGGCACCACCCTGCGCCGCTGGGCGCACGCGCTCGAGGAAGCCGCGCAACGCGAAAACCGCACGGCCGAACTGGATTACTGGCGCGAGGTGGCCGCCACCCCCGACCCGCCGATCGGGCCGCGCGGGCTCGATCCCGCCGTCGACCGGGTGCCGGCCGTCCGCACCGTCGAGATCGAGGTCGACGCGGACGTCACCACCGCCCTGCTCACCACCCTGCCCGCACTGTTCGACGGCACCGTCGAGGACACCCTGCTGGCCGCCCTCACGCTGGCCGTCATGCGCTGGCGGATGGAACCTGGTGCGGCGGTGCTGATCCGGCTCGAAGGGCACGGGCGACAGCAGGAAATCGTTCCGGGAGCCGATCTGTCCCGCACCATCGGCTGGTTCACCACCGTCTACCCGGTGCGACTCGCCCTGTCCGACATCCCGATTCGCGACGCCTTCGCCGGCGGGCCGGCCATGGGCACGGCCATCCGGGCGGTCAAACACCAGCTGATGTCCGTGCCGGACAAGGGCATCGGCTACGGCATGCTGCGCTACCTCAACCCCGAGACCGCCGCCGAACTGCCCGACCGGGTGCCCGGCCGCGTCGGCTTCAACTACCTCGGCCGCTACGCCACCGCCGACATTCCGGCCGGGCTCGAAGATCTCGGCTGGCTGCCCACCGACGAGTTCGGCGACCTGCACGCCACCGAGCACGCCGACGTGCCCGTCACCGCCGAGATCGAGATCAATGCTGTCGTGGCCGGGGACCGCCTGCAGGCCAGCTTCACCTTCCCCGAAACCCTGCTGCCCCGCCACGAGATCACCATGCTGGCCCACCTGTGGACCGACGCACTCGCCGCCGCAGCCTATTTCGCCACCTCACCGGCCGCCGAACTCGCCGCCGCGGCGGAACGCCAGTATCTGCGCGACCAGCAGGCCGCGGCCGAACTCGCTGCCATCCGGGCGGATTCGCCGCCGGGACTCGGCCTGGACGTGGTGCTGCCGATCCGGCCCGGCGGCGACGAGCCCGCCCTGTTCTGCATTCATCCGTCCTCCGGCATCGCCTGGACCTACCTCGGCCTCGCCGACACGTTGAACCCCGGCCGTCCCATCTACGGCCTGCAGGCCCCCGACCTGTCCGGCGAACCGCACGCCCGCAGCATCGCCGACTTCGCCGCGCGCTACGTGGCCGAAATTCGCCGACTGCAACCGCGCGGCCCCTATCATCTGCTCGGATGGTCCTTCGGCGGCCTGATCGCCCACGCAATCGCCGCCCAGCTAGCGGCAATCGGAGACGAGGTCGGCACCCTGGCCCTGCTCGACGCGGACAGCACCGATATCGACGGTGACAGCATCGACAAGCTCACCGCCGGCTCCTTCGTCGCGGCCTTCGGCTCGGTCTTCGGGATCACCGACATTCCCGCCGACACCAGCGCCGAACAGGCCGCGGCCATGATCCGCGACCGCATGGGCGGCGTCAGCCTGGTCGACGCGCAGACCCTGGAACGCATGGCCGCCTCCTACAATGCCTCCGCCGCCACCCGCACCGGCTACCAGCGGCCCGTATTCCGCGGCGACGCACTGTATTTCAGCGCCACCGTGCACACCTCCGACATCTTCGGACCCGCCGGCTGGCGACCCTGGATCACCGGGACCATCAGCAACCACGACATCGACGTCAGCCACGACGAACTCACCGCACCGCACGCGCTCGCGGCCATCGCACGCATTCTCGACGCACACCTGGGAGGGACGCCGTGAACACCGACAGTGGCAAACCCGATACAACAGACGTGGAAACCATGACGGTCGCACCCCCGAGCAGCGTGCACACCGGCGTCGACGGCGTAGTCGTCGAAGACGTCGAGAAATCCTTCGGCGCGGTCCGGGCGCTGCGCGGCATCACCTTCAAGGCTGCGCCCGGCGAGGTACTCGGCATCCTCGGACCCAATGGCGCGGGCAAGACCACCACGGTCAACATCCTGTCCACCCTCATCGCTCCCGACAGCGGGCGCGCCCTGGTCGCCGGGCACGACGTCGTCACCGACGCCGCCGCGGTCCGCCGATCCATCATGCTGACCGGGCAGTTCGCCGCCCTCGACGACGCCCTGTCCGGGTACGAGAATCTCGTCATGTTCGGGCGCCTCATGGGCCTGCGCAAACGCGCCGCCCGCGCCCGCGCCGACGAACTCGTCGAGGAATTCGACCTGGTGCAGGCCGCCGGACGCCGCGTCGGCACCTACTCCGGCGGCATGCGACGGCGTATCGACATCGCCTGCGGACTCGTGGTGCGGCCCGAGGTGGTCTTCCTCGACGAACCCACCACCGGCCTGGATCCGCGCAGCCGGCAGGGCGTCTGGGACCTGGTCGGCGGATTCCGCAAACACGGCATCACCACCCTGCTCACCACGCAGTACCTCGAAGAGGCCGACGCGCTCTGCGACCGCATCATCGTCATCGACCACGGCCTGGTCATCGCCGACGGCACCGCCGACGAACTCAAGGCCCGCACCGGCGGCAGCTACTGCGAGATCGTGCCGCTGCGCATCGAGGATCTGCCCGCCATCGCCCGCGCCCTCGGCGACCTGCTGCCCGCCGCCAATCGCGAAGCGCTGACCGGGGATTCGGACCGGATCGCCATCCCCGCGCCGGAGGGCGCCAAAACCCTCGCCGAGGCGCTGCGCCGGCTCGACACGGCCGGAATGGAACTCGTCGACATCGCGCTGCGTCGCCCCTCCCTCGACGACGTCTTCCTCCAGCTCACCGGGCACATCGCCAAATCCGAAGAGGCCGAAGACGATTCGCCGTCGGTCCGGTTCCGGACAACAGACGGGCGCTTCAGCGCCGAGGATCGGAACCGGGCATGACCGCCGTCGAGGCCGCACCCGCCGGGTGGCTCACCAACGTCCGCGCCACCCCCGCCACCCTCGCCCAGTGGTGGGTGCTCACGGTGCGGCTCATCGTGCCCTCGGTCAAAACCGGCGAAATCATCACCGCCATCCTGGCACCCGTCACCTTCACCGCCAGCTTCTACATCCCGCTCAACCGCGTGATGTCCTTCGCCGGACTGGGATTCAGCAGCTACGCACAGTTCATGGCGCCCATCGTGATCCTGCAGGCGTGCGCCTTCACCGCGGTCTCCGCCGCCTTCCGCGCCGCCACCGACGCGGTCTCCGGCCTCGACCGGCGCTTCGACGCCATGCCCATGCATCCACTCGTCCCTGCCGCGGCGCGCATGTCCTCCAATGTGTTCCGGCTGCTCATCGGGCTTGCCTCGGCCGTGGTCAGCACCCACGTGATCGGGTTCCGCTTCGTCGGCGGCACGGTGCACACCCTGGGGTTCCTGGCCCTCGGACTGGCCATCGGCATCGCGTTCTGTCTCGGCGCGGATGCCATCGGCACCGCCACCCGCAGCCCCGAGGCCACCACCCAGATGCTGGTGCTGCCGCCGCTCATCCTCGGCATGCTCTCCACCGGTCTCGCCCCCGCCCACCAATTCCCGCACTGGGTCCAGTTCTTCGTCCGCAACCAGCCGGTCTCCCAATTCGCCGAGGGGCTGCGCGCGTTCGGCGGCGACACCCTCGGCAAGGCCCACCCGGTGACCTGGTCCCTCATGATGCCGCCGCTGCTGTGGCTCGTCGGCAGCACCGCGCTGGCCTGCTACTTCATCGCCCGGCAGAACCTGAAGAGGTCGTGATATGGCCACCCTCGACCACCCCGAACTCGCCGACACCATCGTCTTCGGCGAAGGCTCGGCCCCAGCTCTGCTGCGGCACACCTGGATTCAGACCCAGCGCCTGCTGCTGCGCTGGGTCCGCGACCCCATCACGCTGCTCGAAACCCTCATCGTGCCGTGCCTGCTGCTGCTCATGCTCGACATCGTGGTGGGCTCACAGATCCAGAAGTTCTCCGGCCACAGCGCACTCTACGGATCCACCCCCATGGTGACCCTGGTCGGCGCGCTCTCCGGAACCGTGGCCAGCGGTGTCATGCTCGGCCGGGAACGGGAGGCGGGCATCCTGTCCCGCTTCTGGGTGCTGCCGGTGCACCGCGCCTCCGGGCTCGCCGCGCGCATCATCGCCGAGGGCTGCCGCATCTTCGCCGGAACCGTCGTGATCATCTGCTTCGGCACCGCGCTCGGCTTCCGCTTCCGGCAGGGACCGTTGCAGGCCTTCGCCTTCCTGTGGATTCCGGTGCTGTTCGGGCTGGCCTTCGCCACCATGGTCACCGCCATCGCCGTGTTCACCGCCAAGTCCACCCTGGTCGAGGCCGTCGCACTGCTGTCGTCACTGCTCATGTTCTTCAGCACCGGATTCGTGCCGCTCCCGGCCTACCCCCGGTGGATTCAGCCCGTGGTCCGCGATCAGCCCATGTCGGTCGCCGTCGACACCATGCGTGCGCTGGCCGAGGGCGGACCCGTGGCGGGCCCGCTGACGCGGACCCTCGCCTGGACCGCCGGCCTGATCATCGTGTTCGCCATCCCCTCCGCCTACGGCTACCGCCGGGCCAGCCGCCGCTGAGATCAATACCCCTATCCGGGAATGTCGGCGCCCGGGCGCGGCTACCTCCCGCGGCTACGCGCCGGGCCGATTAAGCTGTCCGCCGTGCTCGAACCCGAAACCACCGTCGCGCCGCACCCCGATATCGCCCACCTGGCCCCGCTGCTGGGCACCTGGCGCGGCCGCGGCCGCGGCGAATACCCGACCATCGAACCGTTCGAGTACCTGGAGGAAGTGCACTTCGGCCACGTCGGCCGCCCCTTCCTCACCTACCGGCAGCGCACCCGCGCCGCCGACGGCAGCCGGCCCATGCACAGCGAGGCCGGATATCTGCGGGCGATCAGCCCCGACCGCATCGAACTCATCCTGGCCCATCCCACCGGCATCACCGAGATCTGCGAGGGCAGCCTGGTGACCGAGGACGGCGAGCTGCGCCTGGAGCTCGACTCCACCTCGATCGGCCTCAGCAGCACCGCGAAATCGGTGACCGCGCTGGGCCGCACCATCGCCGTCGCGGGCGACACCCTCGAGTACTCGCTGCGCATGGCCGCAGTCGAGCAACCGCTGACCCATCACCTCGCGGCGACCATGCAGCGGGAAACCCGGCAGTGAACTTCGGGCTCCAACCCGGCCCGTAACCTGCCACATCTCCGTCCAACCGGAATGCGGCAGCACACTTGCGGGTTGCCTCGGCATAAGTGACCGATTACCGTTTCTTCCATTGGCAAACAGTCAGCCAACCCTTAATGAGCACCGGATCACCACCGTGTTCGCCGATAGCGGCGAACGTTCGGGTCTCCCAACTCATCCCCAAACAAGGGAGAGGGACATGAAGCGCTCGGCCCTTCTGCTGATCACCACCGCAGGCATGATCCTCGCGGGTGCGGGCGTCACCGAGATCCTCGGTGACGCGTCGAATGACGGACCACCCGTCCGAGCCCTTGCCGACCAACGCTTCGTGACCGACAACTTCGGCGCGATCCATTCCGTCGCCTGCTCACGACTCGACACCTACAGCGAGCGCTGACCCTGCCGGGCGGTGGTCCTCAGTAGCCCGGAGGCAGGGCCGCCAGCATGTCCCGCGTCACCGCCACCGCATTGTCCGAACTGCCACCGCGCACCAGCAGGGTCGCCCAGGCCAGATCACCGCGGTAGCCGATGAACCACGAGTGCGAACCGCCATCCACCTCGGCCTCACCGGTCTTCCCGTAGACCTCGCCCTGATCGATGATGCGCTCGGCCGTACCGCCGAGCACGACCTTGCGCATCATCAGCCGCAACCCGTTGATGACCTCCGGCTTCAACTGCGGCCGATCACCGGACACCTGGGTCGGATGACCCGCGATCAGATACGGCACGGGCGTCGAACCGTGCGCCACCGTCGCCGCCACCATCGCCATACCGAACGGGCTGGCCAGCACCTTGCCCTGACCGATGCCGTCCTCGGCGCGCTGCACCGGATCATCGTCGGGCGGCACCGAACCCGACACCGTCGGCAGGCCCGCCATCGTGTAGTCCGGGCCCAGCCCCAGCGCGGACGCGGCGGTGCGCAGATCCTGGCCACCCAGCTCCGAGGCGAGCTTGGCGAACGAGGTGTTGCAGGAACGCTCGTAGGCGGTCGCCATGGCCACATTGCCGACGCTGAACAGGTCGTAGTTGGGAATCGTGCGCTCCCCCACCACGATCTGGCTCGGGCACGGCACCACGGTGTCCGGGGTGGCGTGGCCGGCGGTCATGGTCGCGGCCGCGGTCACCGTCTTGAAGGTCGAGCCCGGCGGATAGAGGCCGATCGCCGCCACCGGGCCGTCGGCATCGGCCGCCGCGTTCTGGGCGATGGCCAGCACCGCGCCGGTGGAAGGTTGCAGCACCACCATCATGGTCTGCTCGGTGCGGGCATCCACCGCGCTCTGGGCGGCGTTCTGGATGTAGCGGTCGACGCTGAGCGAGAACGACGGGGAGGTCTGGGGATCGACCTCCTGCAGCACATCGGTGTCGACGCCATTGGCATTCACGGTCACCACGCTCCAGCCCGCCTTGCCGTCCACCTCGTCGATGACGGTTTTGCGGACCTCGGTCATGAGGTCGGGGGCGAAGTGACGGTCGGTGGGGACCAGATCGAACTCCTTGCTGAAGGTGACCCCGGACAGCCCCAGCAGCTGCGAATTCACCTCGCCGAACTCCCATTCCGAGAGCAGCGCCGCGGTGTAGGCGCCGTCGGCCTTGCCGGCCGCGCGCAACAGCGAGTCCGGGGTGAGGTGCGCGTCGAAGCGGTGCAGGGCGTTCGCCAGCGCCGCGGAGACCCTGGTCGGGTCGGACGATGCCGACGGTGTGAACAGCACCCGGTACAGCGTGCCCGGCACCATCACGTCAGTGCCCGAGCGTTCGTTCACCCGCGCCCGGGGCGCGGGATTCGAACGCAGTTGCAGCGTCTGGGTATTGCCCAGCTGCGGGTGGATGTCGGCGGAGGACCAGCGCACCTGCCACTGCCCGTTGGCGCGGCCCATCTGCAGCTGGCCCTGGTATGTCCAGACGCGGTCTTTGGGCAGATGCCATTCGTAGGTGTAGTCGACGATGGCGGTATCGCCGGTGACGCGGGCGGCGCCGGTGGTGGCCACCAGCTTCTCCGCCTGCAGCTGGTCCCACGCCGAAGCCAGTGCGGCACCGGCCTTTTCGGGCTGGCTGGTGCGGTCGGCCGCCGCCTGCACCTCATGGTCGGCGAAGGCGGAGACGAAGGCCTCGGCCGACTGCGCGGGGCCCTGCGGACCCGACGAGCAACCGGCCGTGGCGACGGTGACCGGGAGGGCGACCGCGGCGGCGATCAGTGTGATGAAGACCCGTGTTGACATCGAGTCAGATGCTAGAGCCAACTACCGGCAAACCGGCGCGACACACTGCACCGGAACGGATTTCACGCTCACATCACAGAGTGTGAACTCAATCCAGCAGCACGGTCGCAAAGGTGGCGACCTGGCGGAACCCCACCTTGCTGTACGCGCGGCGCGCAATTTTGTTGTAGCAGTTGACATATAGGCTGGCCGTGCGTCCGGAGGAGACCACCACATTGGCCACGGCCGCGGTGCCCGCCGTGCCGTAGCCCTGGCCACGCTTGTCCGGATGGACCCATACGCCCTGAATTTGTCCGGTGCGTCGCGACAACGCGCCGACTTCCGCCTTGAAGACGACCTCACCGTCCTCGAATCGTGCCCAGGCCCGGCCGGATTCGATGAGCCCCGACACCCGGCGGCGATAACTGCGCCCGCCGTCACCCGTGCGCGGATCGATCCCGATCTCCTCGGTGAACATCGCGACCGCCGCGACCAGATAGCGGTCGATCTCCTCGGGCCGCACCCGGCGCACCCGCAAATCCGGCGCAATACTCGCGGGCCGTTCCAGCGCGAGCAGCGGCTGATCCTCGCGCACCTCCCGCGGCGTCCCCCAGTGCTCGGCCAGCAACTCCCACAGCGGCAGAGCCAGCTCGCGCCGCCCCACCACCGACGAGCACAGGCGCGGTCCCTTGATCGCGCGCTCCGCGAAGGCCTTCATATCGTCGCGACCACCGCGCAGCGGAACCAGATTCGCGCCCGAGAAACACAGCGACTCCGCCGGCCCACCCCGGGTCCACAGTTCGCCGTACACCCCGCGCGGGTCCAGCCCGTACTCCTGCAGGCGCGAGGCGACCATACAGGTCGCCACCGGATCGGTGTCGAGCACACGCAAGACCTGCGTCAGATCGCGGTTCGCGAGCTGACGGGTCCCGGACGTCCGGCCCCTGCGAGTCGGCTCCAGCACACTCCGCACGCTCACAGCCTGCCAGAACTTCCCGCCCCGCGCCGCACGATTGTCCCCAACCGCCCACCCATCAGGCAAAAGCCCCAACCCCCAACCCAATCCAACCCCTCGGTACGACATCCGCCCCACATCACTCCGAACGCGGCGGCCGGTATGGGTGCCGGGCCGAGGCGCGAACGAGGAACGGCCCGGGCGACAGCGGCGGTGATGCCGATGCGGACCGGGCCGGGTTGGGGTGTGGCTAGCCGGCGGTGACGACCGGGGCGCCGGATTCGGTGGTGTCGCCCATTTCCTCCGCGAGGCGCATGGCCTCCTCGATGAGGGTCTCGACGATGAGGTGCTCTGGGACGGTCTTGATGACCTCGCCCTTGACGAAGATCTGGCCCTTGCCGTTGCCGGAGGCGACGCCGAGGTCGGCCTCACGGGCCTCACCGGGGCCGTTCACGACGCAGCCCATGACTGCCACGCGGAGGGGGACCTCCATGCCTTCGAGGCCCGCGGTGACCTGGTCGGCGAGGGTGTAGACGTCGACCTGGGCGCGGCCGCAGGACGGGCAGGAGACGATCTCCAGCTTGCGGGGGCGCAGGTTGAGGGACTGGAGGATCTGGGTGCCGACCTTGATTTCCTCGGCGGGCGGTGCCGAGAGGGAGACGCGGATGGTGTCGCCGATGCCCTCGCTCAGCAGCGAGCCGAAGGCGACCGCCGACTTGATGGTGCCCTGGAAGGCCGGGCCGGCCTCGGTCACACCCAGGTGCAGCGGGTAGTCGCACTGCGCGGCGAGCTGGCGGTAGGCCTCGACCATGATCACCGGGTCGTTGTGCTTGACCGAGATCTTGATATTGCCGAAGCCGTGCTCCTCGAACAGGCCCGCCTCCCACAGCGCGGACTCGACCAGCGCCTCGGGGGTGGCCTTGCCGTACTTCTCCAGCATCCGCTTGTCCAGGGAGCCGGCGTTGACGCCGATGCGGATCGGAATGCCCGCGTCACCGGCCGCCTTGGCGACCTCCTTGACGCGGCCGTCGAACTCCTTGATGTTGCCCGGGTTCACGCGCACCGCGGCACAGCCCGCGTCGATGGCGGCGAAGATGTAGCGCGGCTGGAAGTGGATGTCGGCGATCACCGGGATCTGCGACTTGCGGGCGATGGTCGCCAGCGCGTCCGCGTCCTCCTGACGCGGGCAGGCCACACGCACGATGTCGCAGCCGGACGCGGTCAGCTCCGCGATCTGCTGCAGGGTGGCGTTGACGTCATGGGTCTTGGTGGTGGTCATCGACTGGACAGAGACGGGGAACTCACTCCCCACTCCGACATTGCCCACCATCAGCTGGCGCGTCTTGCGCCGTGGTGCGAGGACGGCCGCCGGTGCGGCCGGCATCCCCAAAGCGATGGCACTGCTCACGATCGGCTGCCTACTTTCGACTAAGTCCTCACCCTTACCGGCTCCGAGCTTACCGAGGCTCTGATACCGGTCGCCCTGTGACGGCGGCGACAAGGGTACCCGCGCGGGCCGCAGGACTCGGAATCGGCCCGGGGCCCACGGTTCATATTCGTTGCAATCGACGCGAAGGTTTACGCTCCGAAAAGTGAAGGTAGCGAATCCAGAGCCGTGGCCGGCGACACCGGAAGAGGCCGTGGCACTGCAGGATCGGCTGCGCGCGCGGGTGATCGCCGCCAACCCCCGGCCACCGGAATTCCGCACGATCGCGGGGCTTGACTCGGCCTACGACGACCACGGCAATGTGACGGCCGCCATTGTGGCGCTGGACGCCGCCACGCTCGAGACCGTCGAGACCGCCACCGCGCGCGGCATCACCGATTTCCCGTACGTGCCGGGCCTGCTCGCCTTCCGCGAGCTCCCCACCACCCTGGCCGCCCTCGAAAACCTCACCGTCACACCGGATCTGCTCGTCTGCGATTCTCAGGGCCTGGCCCACCCGCGACGCTTCGGCCTCGCCTGCCACCTCGGCCTCTTGACCGGTGTACCGACCATCGGAGTCGCCAAGAACGCCTGGGGCGAGTTCGAGGAGCCCGCCCCCGAGCGCGGCGCCTCCACCGTCATCACCATCGACGGCGACACGATCGGCCGCGCCCTCCGCACCCGCACCAACGTCAAACCGGTCTACGTCTCCGTCGGCCACCTGATCGACCTGGAGACGGCCTGCGCACAGGTCCTGGCCCTGACCCCGGAGTACCGTCAGCCCGAAACCACCCGCCGGGCGGATCGGCTCTGCCGCACTCTGCTGCGCGACATCTCGATCGAATCCGCAAGCGCGCCAACGGCTATGGGAACAGTTTCACCGGATTGACGATGTCGGCGACCAGGGTGAGGATCATGTAGGCGCCGCCTAGGACTACTACGACGTAGGTTGCGGGGAGCAGCTTCAGGTAGTCGACCGGGGCGCCGTCGGGGAGGCCCTTGCGGTTGCGGAAGAGGTTGCGGAGCTTTTCGTAGATGACGACGGCCATGTGGCCGCCGTCGAGGGGGAGCAGCGGGAGCAGGTTGAAGGCGCCGAGGAAGAAGTTCAGGCTGGCCAGGGTCAGGACGAACATGGACCAGAGGCCGTGCTCGGCGGTCTCGCCGCCGATCTTGGAGGCGCCGTAGACGCTGACGGGGGTCTCCGGGTCGCGGGTGCCGCCGGTGACGGCGTGCCACAGGTCGACCACCTTGGAGGGCATCTGGGCCAGGGATTCGACGGTGCGCACCGCGATCTGGCCGGTGAACGCGCCCGACGCGGGGATGGCGGACAGGATGTTGTGCTGCACCGGCGCGTAATAGTCCTGGCCGACACCGACCTTGGCGACCGTCTTCGGGGTGCCGTTCTTCTCCTGGTAAATGACGGCCATCTGCGGGGTGACCGGAATCTGGAGGGTCTGACCGTCACGCTCGACGGTGTAGGTGAAGGTGCCGGTCTGCTTCTCCGTCTCGGCGCGGAAGTCGTTCCACGTCTTGATCTTGACGCCATTGACCGCGGTCACCTGGTCGCCACGCTGCAATCCGGCCAGCTGCGCGGGGCCCTCGCCGGTGCAGGGCAGCGCCTTCTGGTCCGGGCCCATATTGGCCACGCAGCTCATCGCCCCGAGCTGGGTGGCCGGCGGCTGATCGAAACGCGGCAGCCCCCAGCCCACCGCGAGCAGCACGATGAGCAGGTAGCCGATGAGGAAGTTCATCAGGATGCCGCCGGACATCACCAGCAGCCGCTTCCAGGTGGCCTGCCGGTACATGGCCCGGTCGAGGTCCTCGGGTTCGAGCTCGTCGAGGGCGGTCATGCCCGCGATATCGCAGAACCCGCCCAGCGGCAGCGCCTTGAGACCGTATTCGGTCTCGCCGCGCCGCCAGGAGAAGACCTTGGGCCCGAAACCGATGAAGTAGCGCCGCACCTTCATGCCCGTGGCCTGCGCGGTCCACATGTGGCCGCATTCGTGCAGGGCGACCGAGGCCGTGATCCCGAGGGCGAACAGTACGAAGCCGATCGCGTAGACCATCCGGTTCCGAGCCCTCCTGCTGTCAGCCGCGCACGATCGTGCGTGCGGTGTCGCGCGCCCACGTATCCGCCGCGAGCACCTCGTCCAAGCTACCGGGTTCGGCGCTCCAGCGGTCGGCGGACTCCACGACGCGCGCGACGGTGCGCACGATGTCGGGGAATCGGATGAGCCCGTCCAGGAAGGCCTGCACGGCGATCTCGTTGGCGGCGTTGTAGACCGCGGTCACGCAGCCGCCGGACTTACCGGCCTGGCGAGCCAGCTCGACGGCCGGGAAGACGGTGTTGTCGACCGGCTCGAAAGTCCAGGTGGAGGCGGTGGAGAAGTCGCACGCGGCGGCCGCGCCGGGAACGCGGTCCGGCCAGCCGAGGGCGAGCGCGATGGGCAGCTTCATATCGGGCGGGCTGGCCTGGGCCAGGGTCGAGCCGTCGGTGAAGGTGACCATGGAGTGCACGATGGACTGCGGGTGCACGGTGACGTCGATGCGGTCGTAGTCGATGCCGAACAGCAGGTGCGTCTCGATCAGCTCGAGGCCCTTGTTCACCAGCGACGCCGAGTTCAGCGTGTTCATCGGCCCCATGGACCAGGTCGGATGGGTCTTGGCCTCGGCCGGATTCACCGACTCCAGCATCTCGGTGGTCCAGCCGCGGAAGGGTCCGCCGGAGGCGGTGAGCACCAGTTTGGCGACCTCGCCCGCGGTGCCGCCGCGCAGGCACTGGGCCAGCGCCGAATGTTCGGAGTCCACGGGCACGATCTGCCCCGGCTTGGCAGCCCGGGTCACCAGCGAGCCGCCCGCCACCAGAGACTCCTTGTTGGCCAAGGCGAGTCGCCGCCCCGATTCCAGCGTGGCGAGGGTGGGCTCCAGGCCGAGCGAGCCGACCAGCGCGTTGAGCACCACGTCCGCGTCGGTGCGCCGGACCAGCTCGGTCACGGCGTCCGGACCCGACAGCGCCACACCGAGTTTCGCGGCCGCCGCCTGATCGGCCACCGCCACGTTGCCGGTCCCGGTGGCCGCGATCTGCTGTGCCAGCAGGTCCGCATTGCCCCCGCGCGCCGCGAGACCCACCACTTCGAAGCGGTCGGGGTTGGCCGCGATCACCTCGAGTGCCTGCGTACCAATCGAACCGGTGCTGCCCAGCAGCAGAACTCTCACAACGTCGGACACGGGTCCATTGTCCCCTGCCCCCTGCTCGCTACGACGCTGGGTCGTATGTCACGATATTGGCCAGCAATCGATTCGAGCCGTAAAGGAGCCACAGTGGCCGCCACGGAACTGGAACCCGCGCACCCCTCTGAGGTTGTCACCAAGGTCGACACCGCCGAGGTTCCGTCCGCCGCGTGGGGCTGGAGCGGAGAGTCGCGCCGTACCGCCCGCGCCGCCGGCTGGGTCGTCGTCGTGATCCTGCTGGCCATGCTGTTCGAGAACCAGCAGGGCAGCTCCTCGGGCACCGGCAATGTCGGTTACATCTTCCTGGTGCTGTTCGCGGCCGGTATCGCCTTCGTGCTGATCCGCGACTCCATCGTGTCGCGCCGCCCGCGCTAGTTCGATACGAAATCCCTTGCCCCACGGACATGTCCGTGGGGCATTCGGGTTTCGCCGTACCCTTTCGGCAGCACCAACGAATTCGGGCCGGATCGCCCCCAAGCGATCCGGCCCGAATTCTGTTGCTACGCAATGCCTCCTGCACCGGCACTGCTGCTTCCCGCGGCGGGCGCGCCGCCCGCCGCGGCCAGGCCGGACCGCGGTGGTCCCGGTCCGGCAGTCGTTCAGCGGCTAGCTGGCCGGGGTGGAGTCCGGCGCGTTCAGGCGGTTGAACAGGCCGATGCCGACCGCGATGGCGGCGGGCCCGCCGACACCGATCAGACCGGCCGCGGCGCCCAGCGGGATGCCGATCGCGGCGCCGGCGACACAGCCCGCGATGCCGGTCGGAACCGACATGATCACGACACCGGCGATGGCGCCGCCCAGCGCGCCGATGGCGCAGCCGGCCACGCCGCCGACGAGGGTGCCCAGCAGGGTGCCCATGGAGCTGGCGATGCCGAACTGGTTCACCGCGGCGCCGAACGCGGCGTCCTGGTCGGCCTGGCTGGCGACGTCCTTGACCACGGGGGCCGGGAGGGCCGGGGCCGCGAAGCCGGCGGCCGGGTCCATGTTCGGGGTGAAGGTGGCGGTGTTGCCGTCGATCTTGGCGGCGACCGGGTGGGCGACGTCACCGGTGATGATATTCAGCGGGAACTGGGTGACCAGGCCGCCGTTGTTGTCACGCACCTGGAACTGGCCGTCCTGGGTGGTCAGCGAGCCCGCGTCGGTCTTCAGTACCACCGAAGCGCCATCGATCTTCGTGTCCCAGTGGATGCCGGGAGCGGCGGCCGCCGCGGGATCGGCATAGGCGGTCCCGGCGGAGATGCCGACGGCCGCGATGGCCAGGGCCGAGGTTGCGGCAAACTTCGTGTAACGCATACTTCTCGTCGCTTTCTTGATCGGGCGCTTCCCTCCTGGGAGCGAGGTCCTCAT
Organism: Nocardia sp. NPDC059228; assembly: GCF_042754245.1. Lineage (NCBI taxonomy): Bacteria > Bacillati > Actinomycetota > Actinomycetes > Mycobacteriales > Nocardiaceae > Nocardia > Nocardia sp. NPDC059228. The sequence goes on from NZ_JBHZAL010000008.1 coordinate 87,451, forward strand.
CGAGCACCCGGATCAAGATAAGTCAGCAAATGTTGCCTACTTGTTGCCAAACCGTAGCGAAGACACTCCTTAAAGTATGTTTTGCGTAAAGATGGCGTTCGCTGAGCCTTTCGCTAGTGACCCAGGCAACCTTTCGGCGCATAAAGAGGCCCGCCTCACACCCCTGCGCTGATGAAGCGTCCTGATATCACCGACTCCCAAAGATGGTGAGACAGGTCACCTTTCAGCGATCAGCGGCGGAAGCGCTCGCGCAGCTGCGGGTCGTTCTCCCACCACAGTCCGGTGGACACCGGCTCGTCGTCGGCCTCCGTGTCCCGGGTCGCGGTGCGCGACACCGCCTTCCGCCGCGACCGCGCCGCCTCGGCGGCATCCAGCTCGGCATCGATCTCCCCGGCCCGGCGCTTCTCGTCGGCGGCGAAGGCCCGCATGACGACCAGCGAGTAGATCAGCCCGAGGAAATCGCCGAGCAGCCACAGGATGCCCGCGCCGATGGTCTGGTCCAGGCGCGCGTCCGGACCCCAGGTGCGGCCGAGCGAGCCGTAGTAGCCGGCGGCGACCAGCGGTCCCAGCCACAGCACGATGCCGAGGATGCCGTCGGCCAGGGACTCCGCGATGGTGATGAGCAGCGACAGCCCCTGCGTGAAGTGCTTGGGCACCGGATCGATCTGCAGGCGCGAGTAGAAGTACAGGAACCCGATGGCCACCACGATGATTCGGGTGACCGCGTCGACGCCCCCGTGCCGCAGCACCGACTCGTACCAGGGCGAGAGGAACAACGCCCAGGGCAGCAGCAGGATCAGCATCGAGGCGCTGGCCGGGTGGGTGAGCAGCCGGGCGACACCGCCGGAGAGCATGGCGTCCAGGCGTTTCCGGCCCGCCGGGCCCAGCGCCGCGCGCAGCACGGTGAACGGTGCACCGGCCGCGAGCGCGAAGGGCACCAGGTAGAGCAGCAGGAGCACCTGCAGCGCGCGCACCCAGAACAGGGTGTCGGAGTAGACGCCGATCATGCCGACGCCGGTGTACAGCCACACTCCCAGTCCGGCCAGCCCGAAGTAGAGGGCCCGGCTCACCGGAAGCTGTTCGCCGCGCTGTCTTCCCTTGAGAAAGCAGGCCGCGTACGCGAGTCCCAGGAGCGCGATGACCAGCACGGTCGAGGTGTCCCAGCGCCAGGAGCTCACCAAACTGCTCAACTGCAGCGGTGTTCGGGTCTGTAGCACGGGACCCAGTATGCGCCGTGCCGCCGCGGGGGACGGCACGGCTCCCGGGAACCCGTTGCGCGGCTAGCGGGAGACCAGGCGGCGGTAGGTCACGGTGTCGAATTCGCGCCCGTGCTCGTCGACCGCGACCACGTCCATCTCGCTGGAGAACACGCCCGGCCGCACATCCACGCGAATGAACGAGTAGCGGCTGAACCGCACCCGCGACCAGGCGACGGCCTCCTTGCCCTCCTTACCGTCGGAGCCCCACAGAGTGCTCTCCGGCACGAAGGTGTCGGGCCGCTCGTTGCCGCGGTAGGTGTCGCCCGCGGCGAAGGTGCCGTGCGCCGCGCCGCCTCCGCCGACCACGTAGTACACGGTGCCGTCGGTGTCGGGGTAGACGATCGAGTTGTCGGGTGCGGCCTTGGTCGGCTGCCCGCCGCGCATCGGGTCGGTGCGCTCGAAGTTGTGGTTGTGGCCCTGCAGCACCAGATCGACGCGGTACTTGTCGAACAGGTCGGCCCAGGCTCCGCGCACGCCGCCGTCGCTGGCGCCGCCGATGCCGGTGGCGTAGGCGCACTCGTGGAAGAAGCAGACGATGAAGTCGATGCTCGGGTCGGCGCGGTAGTCCGCCAGGGTGGATTCCACCCAACTGTTCTGTGCGCCACCGGAATAGCCGAGATTGGCGCGGACCTGCCAGCTCACCTCGTTGGCGTCCAGCGACAGCACCGCCACATTGCCGTAGGTGAAGGAGTACACCGACGGGCAGCCCGCGGGCCCGTTGTCCGGAAAGTCCATGCGCGCCATCAGGCCGCCGTAGCCGTGATTGCCGTAGACGGCTTCCATGTCGTGGTTGCCGGTGGCGAACATCCAGGGCACGTGGCCCGCGCTGCTCTCGATGGCCTGCAGGTAGGTGTCCCACACGAACGGGTTGTAGGCGTCGATGGCGTCGGTGTCGGCCTTGCCGTTGGGCACGAACCAGTCCGGGCCGCCGCCGTGGGAGGTGTCGGCGTAGCAGATGTCGCCGGCCAGAATGTGGAATTCCGGGTTGCTGGCCACGATCTGGCGCTGGATGTTCTCGGCATTGCGGGAGCTCGGGGCGTCGCCGTCGCCGTACTTGTTGCGGTAGGCGCCCGCCGGCATGCCCGCGGGCAGTGCCGGGGTGTCGTCGACGCCCTGGTCGCCCATCATGGTGAAGCGGAACGGCAGCAGTGCGGCACGCGAACTCGGCATGGCGGTGCTCGCGGAGAGCACGTCACTGCTGTAGCCGTCGGCGGTGCGCCAGCGGTAGAAGTGCGGCAGGCGGCCGGGCAGTCCGTCGACGGGGGCGTGGACGTAGAACTGTTCGGCCGACAGCACTCCCCCGTCGGTGCGCGGGAGCTGGGTGACCAGGTTGCGAACCTCGGCCTCGAGGGTGCCGCCGAGCGCGGGGGTCGGGCCGTGATCGAGGAAGACCTTGGTGGCCCCCGGGTTTCGCGACAGCTGGGCGGAGAAGCGCAGCTGGGCGGCCGCGTCCGTGCCGTACCCGACGCGGCGGCCGCCGACGGTCAGCGGGGCGTCGTCGGCGTAGGCGACGCCGCGGCCGCCGAAGGCGGAGCCGAGTCCGGCGGCCATGGCCGCGGCCGCGCTGCCCCGCAGGAAGGTGCGCCGGCTCACGCGATGCCGTTTCAAATACGAACGGTGCCAGTCGTATTGCTCGTCCATCGTCATCTGCGCGGCGAGCTGTGCCGGAATGCCCGTGCGGGGCACCGTGCCGAGGGGATTCAGCATCGAGAAAACCTTGTCACCGTGAGTCCGTTTGCGCGGTCATCAAAACGCCGCAAGCTTACGGACTCGCGACATGGCGGTGAACACAGGACAATTCGCGCGGCGAGTCGCCGGAATCAGGCGGGCAGCGCGATGTGCGGATCGGTCGAGCGGTACGGCTCGGCGCGCGGGCCGGTGGCGAATCCGCGCAGCACGGTGGCGACGGCGTGATCGATGGCCGTCTCGCGATCGGCGGGCTCGGCGTCGGCCAGCGGGCCGTCGACGATCAGGCTCGCCAGTCCGTGTACGGCCGCCCATGCGGTGAACTCCGCGCCGGGCCGCTGACGCGGATCCATGAATCCCGTCGTGACCAAGGCGTCGATTCCGGTCCCGATGAGCTGGAAGATGGGATCCTCGAGCACCTCTTTGTCCACGTCGACATCGCTGCCGCAGAACGCGGTCCGGAACAGGCCGCGCTCCCGCTCGGCGTATTCGATGTAGGCGCGCCCGGCGGTGGCCAGCCGGCCGATCGCGGCCGAGGTCGGATCAGCTTGCGCCGGAACGTTTTTCATCGCGCCGTCGAGGGCCTCGAACAGGGCTTCCTCGGCCTGCTCGCGCACCGCGGCGAGCAATTCCTCGTGGCCGTTGAAGTGGCGGTAGGCCGCGGTGGCGGTGACGCCGACCGCCCGGGCGGCGGCGCGGACGGTGACCGCGGTGGGCCCGCCGATCTCGGCGAGCTGCGCGGAGGCGCTCACCAGGGCATTGCGCAGGTCCCCGTGGTGGTAGGGACCCTCGCGTGCGGGTTTCTTCGCCACATCGTCGGTGATGTCCACGACATTGATGTTGACACCTGTACAGATCGCGAGGCAAGTTAACACCCATAAAGTTTACGCCCGTCAACATCAACTCGCACGCCTCCGAGAGGAATCACCGATGAGCGCATTACTGGGCCGGATCGGCGACTTCGCTTTCCGGCGCCGTGGCCTGGTCGTCTCGATCTGGGCCATTCTGCTAATCGCCGTCGTCGGCGGCGCCGCGCTGGCGGGCGGCCGCCTCGACGACCGCTTCACCGTGCCCGGGGCCGAGTCCCAGCGGGCGCTGGACACCCTGTCCGAGACCGCGCCCGACGCGGCGGGAGCCAACGCGCAACTGGTCTTCACCGCGCCCGAGGGACACCTCATCACCGAGGCGCCCTATCGCACGGCGATCCAGCACACCCTCGAGGCCGCGGGAACCGCGCCGGGAGCGATCGGGGTGACCACGCCCCAGCAGGCGGGAGCCGTCTCGCGGGACCAGCGCACCGCGATCGGTGTCGTGCACTTCGACGGCGACCGGTCCAAGGTGACCAGCGCCGCCCGGGACGCGGTCGAACGGTCGGGCGAGACCGCACGCGCGGCCGGGCTGGACGTGTCGGTCGGCGGCTCCGCCTACGGGGCCGGGCAAATGCAGCCGGGCGTCACCGAGATCCTCGGGCTCGGGGTGGCGGTGCTGGTCCTGCTGATCACGTTCGGATCACTGGTGGCGGCCGGAATGCCGATCCTGTCAGCGGTTTTCGGCATCGCGGTCACGGTGGGCGGGCTGTCCGCCCTGAGCGCGGCGGTGCCGGTGTCGTCGACCGCGCTGACGCTGGCGCTCATGCTGGGCCTGGCGGTCGGGATCGACTACGCGCTGTTCATCCTGTCCCGGCACCGGTCCCAGCTGGCCGCCGGGCTGACGCCCCGGGAATCGGCGCGGCGGGCCAATGAGACCGCGGGCAGCGCAGTCGTTTTCGCGGGTACGACGGTGATCATCGCGCTGGCGGCGCTGAGCGTGATCGGCATTCCGTTCCTGACCGTCATGGGGCTGGCCGCCTCCGGGGCGGTGCTGATCGCGGTGGCGGTGGCGCTCACATTGCTGCCCGCGCTGGCCGGATTCGCCGGCGTCCGGCTGACGCCGCGGGCGGGCTCGCGCGCCCATCGCCGGGCCACCGCCACCGGAGCCGACAGCATGGGCGCGCGCTGGGCACGGCTGGTCACCGCGCGGCCGCTCGTCACCGTGGTGGCCGTGGCCGGGGCGCTGATCCTGCTGGCCCTGCCTGCAGCCTCGCTGCGAATGGCCCTGCCCGACAATGGTTCCGCCGCCGCGGCGACGGGTCAGCGGCAGGCCTACGACACCCTCGCCGAGAAGTTCGGTCCCGGCTTCAACGGCCCGCTGGTGGTAGTCGTGGACACGCCGAACGGCGACACCCGGGCCGCCGCGACGGTCGCCGACACGGTGCGCGGACTGCCCGACGTCACGTATGTCGCACCGCCGCAGCCGACCCAGCGGGCAGGCCAGTCGCTGATCATGGTGATTCCGGCCAGCGCGCCGGAGTCGCGGCAGACCACCGATCTGGTCCACGCCATCCGCGATCGGGCGCCCGGCGCGGTCCCCGGGGCCGAGGTGGCCGTCACCGGCGATACCGCGGTCACCATCGATGTCTCGCAACGGCTTTCCGCGTCCCTGGCGCCGTTCCTGGGCATCGTGGTCGGCCTGAGCCTGGTGCTGCTGGTCCTGGTGTTCCGGTCGATCGCGGTACCGGTGAAGGCGGCAGTCACCTTCCTGCTGTCGGTCGCGGCGGCACTGGGCACCACGGTCGCGGTCTTCCAATGGGGTTGGGCCGCGGACCTGTTCGGCGTCTCGAAGGTCGGGCCGGTGGTGAGCTTCCTGCCGATCATCCTGGTGGGCGTGCTGTTCGGTCTGGCCATGGACTACGAGGTGTTCCTGGTGTCCGGGATTCGCGAACAGTGGCTGCACCGCCGCGACGCCGGGGCGTCGATCATCGAGGGCACCCGCCACAACGCCCGGGTGGTGACGGCCGCGGCGACGATCATGGTAGCGGTCTTCGCCTCCTTCGTCCCCACCGACGACGCCATGATCAAGCCGATCGCCTTCGCCCTGGCGGTGGGCGTGCTGGTGGACGCGTTCGCGGTCCGGCTGACGCTGGTCCCCGCGGTGCTGGCCCTGCTCGGCCGCCGGGCGTGGTGGCTGCCCCGCCGCCTGGATCGGGTGCTGCCGACGCTGAATATCGAAGGGCCGCAGGAGGACAGCGAGCCCGAGCCGCAGCGCGAACTGGCCGCGGTCTGAGCCGGGCGACGCCCGAAACCGATTGGGCTCAATCGGTTTCGGGAGTCATCAGTCCCTGGTGGGTCGCCTCGTACTCGGTCTCGAAGGCCCGCTCGCGGCGACGTTCGCGCAGCTTCCACACGATCAGCGCGAGCACGACGATGGCGACGACACCGATGGCCAGGTCCCGGCCGACCGTCTTGGCCACCGCCTCGTAGGACTGCCCGGCCACGAAGCCGAGCACCACGAACGTGGTGCCCCAGACGATTCCGCCGACGGCATTGAACAGCAGGAAGCGCCGGTAGGGCATGCGCGAAGTGCCCGCCAGCGCGGGCATCATGGCCCGGAAGAACGCGGTGAACCGGCCGAGGAACACCGCCCAGCCGCCGCGCCGGGCCAGATAGTCCTGGGCACGGTCGAGGCGGCCGCGATGCCGGTCCAGCATCGAGGCCTGCAGCAGCCTCGGGCCCACGTGCTTGCCGACCTCGTAGCCGACGCTGTCGCCGAGGATGGCGGCGGCCACCACCAGCAGGATCATCAGCCACAGCAGCACATGTCCCTGGCTGGCGGCCACACCGCCGAGCACCGCCGCCGTCTCACCGGGGATCACGAAACCGACGAAGATCGCGTCCTCGGCGAACACCAGCAGGGTGACGACCAGGTACACCCAGATCGGCGCGATATCCAATATCCGGTGCAGCAGCGAATTCATGTCCGCCACGGTACCCAGGCCGCTCGGCCACGGGCGCTCGGGACGCTCAGCTCGCGGACGCCGCCACCCGAGCCTGTTCGGGCCGCCGCCGCAGCAGCGCCCACAGGCCCAGCGCACAGCCCACCGCGAGTGCGATGGCCGCGCAGCCGGGTGCGAACGAGGTGAAATCGGCTATGGTGCACGGCTTTCCGGGGTCGATCAGCAGGCAGTGCCCACGCCGGGCGTAGTCGCGCAGCGCGAGCACCGGTGAGGGCACGTAGATCAGGGCGATGCCGAGCACCCGGGTGGAGCCGTAGCGCGGGGTGACCGCGCCGAAGCAGTAACCCGCCAGCAGGGCGAGCAGCGCGTGCCCGAGCACGGTGAGGACGACGGGATGCCCGGCCACGACCGTCAGCACCGCGTAGACGGACAAGCCGATGATGCCGACCGCGGCGGCCCGCACACCGGGCCAGCGGATACCCGCGACCAGCCCGCCGGCGACCAGCGCCAACAGACCCCAGATCGACCATCCCGGAATGCTCGTCACGAGGACGGCGCTGCCCGTCCCGGCGAGCGCCACCGCGAGCAGCACCTGGACGCCGTCCCGCCTGGGCAGCATGAGCGCGGTGAGCAGGGCCCCGGCGACCGTGGCCGCGCACGTCACGGCGATCGCGAGCGGGCTGTCGCCGTGGCGGGCCAGCACCCCGGATCCGACCAGGTCGACGCCGATCATGAGGGCGCCCGCGATGATCGGCACGATGGGCAGCTGGATCGAATGTGCTTCCACCGGATGCGCGCCCGGCTCACGCAGGAACCGGAGTCCGATGACGAGCAGGGCCAGCGCGATCAGCCACAGCGGGGGCGCGCCGAGGGCGGGCCAGTTCTGCGGGAAGTGCGGATCGGCCACCTTGGACTCGGATTCCGGCATGAGGTCCTGGGCGACCACGCTGCCGAGCGCGCCCAGCAGCCACGCCGACGTCGCCCAGGTGTACCGGGATTCGACGCGGGAGCGAGACAGCACCCCGGCCCCCGAACCGCCGAGAATGAGCCCACCGGCAATGGAATCCAGGAAGTTCAGGGTGGCCAGCGAGGTGCCGAGTACGGCGTGGCCCCCCAGCAGGTGATTGACGAACAGCAGCGCCGCGCCGCCCAGCGCCACACCCCAGCGCAGGCTCTGCCCGCCCAGCGCGGTGGTCAGCACCGCGATCACGATCGCGACCAGCGCCCCCGCCGCAATCGCCTGCGGCAGACTGAAGACCAGCAGTTCCAGGTGCAGTGCCGAACTGCGAGAGGTCCACGCGAAGTCGATGGGCACCATGAGCGACAGCCCGGCGACGAGCGCCGCCAGGAACGCGGTGCCCGCCTCGATGGCGTCGCGGCCGCCCCGGACCCTCATCGGGATCCGGTGGACCGAGATCCGTCCAGCCGCTGACCAGCACTCATGGCGCCAGATTAGCAATCATCACGCAATCGATCCGGGAGGTCGGCGGCCGCGTCCCGCCACCCGCGATTCGCTCACTCCGGGCCGGTGAGCATGCCTGGCTCAGGCGGTTTCGACCGCTGCCCGCCGCGACGTCAGGCCCAGTGCGCGAGGACCATCGCCGTCGCGGCGAGCCCCACCGCCGTCACCCCCGCGGACACCAGGAGCAGCAGCGGCCCGGTGCCGCGATGCGCGCCGCGGTGCAGACTTCTGCTGCGCGCCATGGCGATTGCCGCCACCAGCATCATGACCACGGCCGCGCTCAGCGGCAGCAGACCGGTCGGCTGCCAGTCGATCCCGCCCTCGGCGGCCACCTTCGTGAACAGTGCGGCATTGGCGACGGCGGAGATGGCGGTGCGCCGCCAGGCCAGCGCGGTGCGCTCGGTCGCCAGTCCGGGATCGCGGGCGATCGCCGGCGCGCTCACAGGCTGAGCACGCCGACCACGGCGATCGCGGAGATCAGCGCGACACCGGCCGCGAGTACCGGGATCAGCGCATTGCCCGGCAGCCGTTCGCCCGCCCGCATGGCCCGTTCCACCTTGCGCCACTGCGCGTACGCCCCGACCGCGAGCACCACCGCCAGCACGATGGCCGACATGGCGATGGCCGCGCGCACGCCGTGGATGCGGAAGCCTTCGACCAGCGTGTGGACGGCGACGCCGCCCGCGAGCAGGCCCAGCGCGGTGCGGATCCAGGCCAGGAAGGTGCGTTCGTTCGCGAGGGTGAATCGGTAGTCGAGTTCGGTCTGCTCTTCGGAAGCCACCCCTCCAAGTTATTGCGTAATAACTGCAATAGCAGCACAGTGTGAGCACTCGGACAGGCCGGTGACCGGCCATGGCGGGCGCGAGTCAGCGCACTCGGCTCGCCGGATCCTCCGCAAGGAAGGCGTCGAGCACCTTCGCGGTGGCCTCGGCGGGGATGCCGTGATCCGCGCCGCCCGGCACCTCCACATAGCGGGCGCGGACGAGTTCGGCGGGCAGCGCCCGGGCGGCGGAGCGAACGCCGGGCCAGGAATCGGGGCTGCTGATCACGAGGGTCGCGAGGTCGAGACGGGCCATGGCCGGGGTCGGCAGATTGGGCGGGCGGCAGATGGCGGCGTCGTAGACCACCGTCTGGGCGATAGCTTCCAGCTGCGGCCAGACCGGTGAGTGCTTCACCTGCTCGACCACGTCCGGCGGCAGGCCGATGCCCTCCAGCTGCATCAGTTCCACGGCCGCGCCGGGTTCACCGCGGGCGATGAGATCGGCGAGGCGTTCCGGCAGCCGCTGCGGGGTATGGCCGGACAGACCGCCCAGCGCGAACGGCGGTTCGTAGAGGGCCAGGCGGGTGATGCGCGAGCCGGCGACCGCGGCCCGCAGGGCGAGGATGCCGCCGGAGGAGAAGCCGAAAACCGCTGCGGCGCCGCCGATATCGGTGATGACCGCGTCGAGGTCTTCGATCTCGCGCTGGACCTCATAGGCCCCGGCGCCGGCCGGAACGATGGCGTCGGCGCTCTCACCCCGGCCGCGGCGGTCCGGGCGGACCACCGTGTAGCGGTCACTGAGCTGCTCGGCCAGGGGCGCACAGGTGCCGCTGTCGTTGAAGGCGCCGGGCAGGAAGACGAGGGCCGGGCCGGAACCGGCGCGATGGTAGGCGATGGTGGTGCCGTCGGCGGAAATCACTCTGGGCATGGCCTTCTCCGTGGTCGGGGATCGATACCGGGACGACGAACGGGAATCCCCGATTTGGACACCCTCGCTCGGCATAGTGGTGTCCATCCGCGTCGGTCCTGTTCGTCGGGTAGATGAGTCCCGTCCGTCGTGCGGGAGATTAGGGAGTGACGACCATGCGATACCTCTTGCTGATCAGCGCCGATGAGAGCCGGGCCGACGACGTCGTCGACGAGGACGGCCTGCGGGCGTTCCGGGCGTGGCTGGAGGATCTGCTCGCCCGCGGCGTGCTCACCGCCCACGAGGGGCTGCACCCCAGCCACACCGCCACCACGGTCCGGGTGCGCGGTGACGAGGTGCTGCTCACCGACGGGCCGTTCATCGAGGCCAAGGATCAGATCGGCGGCTTCGCGCTCATCGAGGTGGCGGATCTGGACGCGGCCATCGAGGTGGCGGCCGGGCATCCCGCGAGTCGCTTCGGGCAGATCGAGATTCGCCCGGTCCGGACGCCGTGACCGCGGTCGACGCCGCTCTCACCGCCGCCTTCCGGACGGAGTGGGCGCGGCTGGTGGCCACGCTCATCGGCGGGCTGGGCGACTGGGATCTGGCCGAGGAGTGCGCGCAGGAAACGTTCGCGCTGGCCTGGCGTACCTGGCCGCGGGACGGTGTGCCCGAGCGGCCCGGTGCGTGGCTGCTCACCGCCGCCCGCCGCCGTGCGGTCGACCGGCTGCGCCGTGAACGCGTCGGAGCCGAGAAGCTGCGCGCGCTGGCGCTCATCGACACCCCCGATTCCGGAGAACCCGTGTCCGGCACCGATATTCCCGACGACCGGCTGCGGCTGATCTTCACCTGCTGCCATCCGGCGCTGGCCTTCGAGGCGCAGGTCGCGCTGGCGTTGCGCACGCTGACCGGGCTCACCACCGCCGAGATCGCCCGGGCCTTCGGCGTTCCCGAGCCGACCATGGCCAAACGGCTGGTGCGGGCCAAACAGAAGATCCGCGCTGCCGGGATTCCGTATCGGGTGCCGCCCGCGCACCTGCTACCGGAACGCACGCGCGCCGTGCTGGGCGTGATCTATCTGCTGTTCAACGAGGGCTATCTGGCCGGGGCGGGACCCGATCTGCAACGCCCCGATCTGGCCGCGGAGGCGCAGCGGCTGGCCGCGCTGGTGGTCGAACTCATGCCCGACGATCCGGAGGCGGGCGGGCTGAATGCCCTTGTCCTGCTGCAGCAATCGCGTGCGGCCGCGCGGACCGGGGCCGACGGGACGCTGATTCCGCTCGAGGAGCAGGATCGCGGCCGCTGGGATCGGCGGCTGATCGCGGCCGGGCTGGCCGAGCTGCGCCGCACGGCCCGCCGGGATCGGCTGGGCCCGTACCAATTGCAAGCGATGATCGTCGCGTGCCATGTGACGGCGGCGGGCCCGGAGGATACGGACTGGGCGCGCATCGCCGAGCTGTACGACGCGCTGATGCTCCGAACCCCCTCCCCCACGGTCGCTTTGAATCGCGCCATTGCCGTCGGCATGCGCTCCGGCCCCGACGCCGGGCTCGAACTACTCGACACGGCGGCCGCCGCACCCGGCTCCGACCTGGCCCGCCTGGTCGCGGCCGCGCGCGCCGATCTGCTGCGTCGATCGGGCCGTGATGAGGCCGCGGCACGCGAATACCGGGCCGCGCTCGATCTCACCGCGAACGAGGCCGAGCGCGCCTACCTGCGCCGCCGGCTCGGCGAGGTCGGAGGCTGATTCAGCCGGCCGGGTCGGCGGGCGCCTGTGGCCATCGCGAGGGCGAAGACCAGACGGTAGCCCTCAGGCTGGCGGAGCTGTTCGCGCCGCGACTGGCGGCCGTGGTGTCCGCGGAGACCGTCCGGCCGGGCCTGGGTGAGCGCCTGGCAGAGGGCTGGAAACGCTTGCGCGGCACCGCCTCTCGAGCCAGCATCAGCGGATGAAGATGAGACATGTTGCAGTGTTGACGGCGAGCGCGGCTGCCGCCCTCGGTGTCGCCTCCGGAAGCGCGGGCGCGGCACCCATGCACACCCGCGACACCGCCATCGCGCTCGCCTATCTCGACGCGCTGATCAGCCACGACGCGTCGGCGGTGCCGTTCGCGCCGGACGCGACGCGGGTCGAAGCGGGCCTGCAGACCGGCTTTTCGGGGCCGCAGCTCACCTACGACCTTGAGCACGGGCCGCAGTATTCGCTCGTGCAGCGCTTCTACAACCTGCGCCTGACCGAGGCGGACGGTGTGGTGACGGCACGGTATCTGCTGGATTCCGGCGTCGCGGGGGTGCGGCTGGTGACGGTGGACATCACCGAAACCTTCGCGATCAGTGACGGACTCATCCACACCATCGACGCCACCATCGTGCCGGTCGGCTAGCGCACCCGGGCGCGGCGCATGAGCAGCAGCGGCCGTCCGGTCGACACCACCCAGTACTCGAAGGCGTTGAGGCCGGCCAGGATCGCGGTCGCCGCGGCCAGCGTCGCGATCTGCGGCAGCAGCGGCGCGGCGGCGGTCAGGACCGCCAGCGCCAGCGCGGTGACGAACCGGCCGAGGGTGGCCGCGCCGAACATGCGCCAGCGGGTGAACAGGAAGGTGGTCACGTACAGGGTGGCGCCCAGCGGCAGCAGATATCCGGTCACGCTGTGCGCCACCGCGCTCGGATGCTCGACCATGGTGCGCGCGCCCACCGCCACCAGCACCAGGCCGATCACCAGCAGCAGGTGCCCGTAGCTGAGCACATCCCGCACGACCGTGCCGCGCACCTGGTTGGTGCGCAGCGAATGCTCGACCGCGGCGAAGCCGTAGGCGAAGTACAGCCACCACAGGCCGCAGCCGAGCACGAAGATCAGCACCACCGCGATCCAGGCCACCACGCCCAGATGTGCTTCCGCCGCTTGGGAACCCACCGAGGCGACGGTCTCGCCGAGCGCGATGATGACGAAGGTGGCGAAGCGTTCGGGCAGATGGGTCGCACCGAACTGGACCTTCTCCAGGCGGCGCGCCAGCAGCGCCGGACCACCGAAGGCCAGTGCCACCGCGATGATCCAGAGCCCGTTGCGCATTCCGCCCGCGGGCGCGAATGCGGCTGCCACCAGGAGCACCGCCGCCGCCAGGGTCACCGTGAACGGATTGAGCCAGTTCCCGAAGGTCCCCGCCGACGAGAACGCCCGCTTGTGCTGCATCTCGCCCCACAGCAGCAGCCGCAGTGCCAGGTGCGCGCCGGCCAGCAGCAGCGGTTGCGCGTGGCTGGTGAACGCGTGTGGCGCGGTGATCGCGATGACGAACATGCACAATCCGCAGACGAACAGGAATATCCGCTGCTGGTTGGAATCCTCCACCCCGTGCACGGCCAGCGTGGTCCCCACCCACGACCACCACATGATTGCCAGCAGCAGCACCGTCTGCCCGACCGCGCCCCAGCTCTGCCCCGCCACCGCCACGTGCGCGGCCTGCGTCACCGCGAACACCAGCACTAGATCGAAGAACAACTCGGCCCAACTGGCCCGCTCGTGCGCCTCGTGTAGAGGTTCAGTCACACCCGTCAATCCCTGCCTAGCTCCACATCCGGCGGGTTCACTCTAGATCGTCTGGGCGGCATCGGCTTCCGTCAGGGCGCGGAGGAAGGCGGGTGGGACCTCGGGCCAGTCGGGGCGCCAGCGGCCGGCGGCCTGGTCGGCGGCGAGGGCGGCAAGGGTGGCGACGACGTGCGGGCCGCCGTCGAGGATGTAGCGGACCGAGCCGTGTTCGGCGCACTGGGCGGTGACGGTGGCGAGCAGGGTCTTGGCGGCGGCGGTGCGGCCGGTGGCGGCCAGGCACGCGACCAGCAGGCGGCGGGCCTTCAGGAGTTCGCGGGGGCGGCGGACGGCTTCGAGCTCGTCGACCCATTCCTGGGCCCAGGTGCGGGCCAGTTCCCGGGATTCGGTGGCGGATTCGGCCAAGAGCAGACGGATGGCGGTGAATTCCTCGTAGAGGACGGTGAATTCGTCGATCGGGTCGATCGGGGTGCGGCGGTGGGCGTGGTCGACCACCGCGAGCGGGCCGAAGTCGGGGTGCGGCGGCAGGCCCAGGCGCAGCCGCTCGTTCTCGACCTCGGCGCGCAGGCGGGGCAGCGACATCGAATCGGCCACGCGCGCACCCTCGTTCAGGCGGCGGATGGCGGCGGCACGGTCGCCGCGCAGCGCCTTCACCCGGGCGCCGACCACGTAGCGGGCCAGTTTGAAGTCGACGACACCGGCGTCGGCGCCGAGTTTGTAGCCCTCGTCGAGCAGGCGCTCCGCCTCGGCGACCTCGCCACGCTCGTAGAGCAGTTCACCGAGCAGCGATCCGGCCAGGCGGGCCCCGTAGGAGTGGCTGCCGCCGGATTGCTTGGCGATCTTCAGGGCGCTGCGGAAGTACTCCTCGGCGCGCGGGATGTCGAGTTGCAGGCTGGCGGCCAGGCCCAGAAAGCACAGGCCGTGAACATTGTTGTAGTAGCCCTTGTTCCGGCGCATGTACGGGGCCGACCACTCCTGGATGCGGATCGCCTCCTCGAAGTCGTAGCGGTAACCCGCGGCGAAACTCGCGCAGTTGGCGCCGATGGCCACCACATACGGTGAGAGCTCGTCGGCCATCGCGAAACACGGTGCGAGCCAATCCTCCACGCCGGTCAGCACATCCGCACGGACCGTGACCACCGCGTGCACCACACCCGCTTCGGCGCGCAGCCAGCTGGTAATCCCCGGGTCGAGACCGCCGCGCTCGAGCGTCTGTTCCGCCAGGGACAGCGCGCGTTCGGCCGGACCGGCCCGATGCAGCAGGATGTTCGCCCATGCCAGATCCAGTTGCAGCCGCGGATGGGATTCGATGACGGCCGGTGGCAGCTTGTTCACCAGGCCGATGAGGCTGGCCATCTGGCCGTATTCGAGCAGCGACATGCCATCGCGCTCCACGATTTCGACCGCACGCTGCTCGTCACCGGCCAGCAGGGCGTGGTCGACCGCCTCGCTCACGTGCCGGTGCCCGGCGAACCACTCCGAGGCCGCGCGATGCAGGCGGTCGATCTCCGCGGGCCGATCGTGTTCGAGCCGCTGCCGCAGGAAGTCCTGGAACAGCTGGTGGTAGCGGAACCACGGGCCGCCGTCGACCCGGCGCAGGAACAGGTCCTGCTGCTCGATCCGTTCCAGCAGGGCCTGCCCGTCGGGCACGCCGGTGAGCGCCGCGGCCAGCTCGCCGCAGGTGCGTTCGGTGACCGAGGTCGCCACCATGAAGTCGAGCACGCCGGGTTCGAGGGCCTCCAGCACGTTCTCGGCGAGGAATTCGCCGATGGCGTGGTGACGTCCGGTGAGCTGCCCGATCAGCTGCCCGGGATCGTCACTGCCGCGCAGCGACAGCGCCGCCAGTTGCAGTGCCGCGACCCAGCCGCCGGTGGATTCGGTGAGGTCCGCCACGTCGTCGCGATCCAGTTCCAGCCCGCCCAGCTCGACCAGCAGGGCATAGGCCTCGCCGGCGGTGAATCGCAGTGCGGCGGTGTCGATTTCCACCAGTTCGTCGCGGGCGCGCATGGAGCTCATGGGCAGGCCGGTCTGGTGGCGGCTGGTCACCAGCATGCGCAGCACCGGACTGCAGCTCTCGATCAGGAAGCGCAGCGCGGCCTGGGTATTCGGGTCGCTCACGCGATGCCAGTCGTCGATGACCACGGTCAGCGGCTCGCCGCGCTGGTCGATGTCGTTGATGAGCGAGGTCAGTACGAAGCGCCCGGCCTCGTCGCCGTGTTCCTCGAGCAGTTCGCCCAATTCGCGCGCCAGAGCGGGCCGGACCGCGCGCACCGCTTCGATCAGGTGGGAGAGGAACCACACCACATTGTCGTCGTCGTTGTCGACGGTCAGCCAGGCCACCGATCCCCCGGCGGCGGTGACCGCCGCACACCATTGCGCGGCGAGGGTGGTCTTGCCGAAACCGGTGGGGCCGTGGACGACCGCGAGCCGGCGGTCGCTGCCCGAGCGCAGCGCGTCGAGCAGGCGCGGGCGGTCCACCAGGACCCGGGTGAGGGTGGGCGGGCGCAGCCGGGTCGCCGGGACCGGCGGCGTGGCGGTGGTGATGCGGGAGCGCCTGCGCCCGACCCGGGGCGGGGTGGTGCGGCCGACGGTCCGGGCCCGGTCCGTCGGCGGTGGCGGTTCCGCGGTGGGCGCCGGAATCGGTATGTCGTCGGGTGGCAGCCCGTGCCGTTGCTGGATATCCCGCAGCGCCGCACCGAATTCGGCGGCGGAGCCGGGGCGTTGTGAGCGCTCGCGTGACATGGCCGCCTCGATCGCCCCGGTGAGGTCGGCGGGCAGGCCCTCCCCGGTCAGGTCCGGCATCGGATGCCTGGTGATCCGCACGAACTGTGCGACCAGCTGCTCCCCGCTGCGCCGCTCGAACACCGCGTGCCCGGTGGCCGCGCAGAACAGGGTCGCCGCCAGGCTGTAGACGTCGGCGGTGACATCCGGGGCCTGCCCCTGCAGCACCTCAGGCGCGGTGTAGGCGGGCGACCCGGTGATCGTGCCCGCCGCGGTCTCGAATCCACCTGTCAGCCGCGCGATTCCGAAATCGGCGAGCTGCGGCTCCCCGTACTCGGTGAGCAGGATGTTCCCGGGCTTCACATCCCGGTGCAGCAGTCCCCGCCGATGCGCCGTCTCCAATGCCCCCGACAGCCGGACCCCGAGATGCAGCACCTCCGGCCATTCGACCGGACCGCCCTGCTGTATCCGGGTATCGAGTGACCCGTGCGCGTGGAACGGCATCACGATGTACGGCCGCCCGGTGTCGGTGGACCCGACCTCGAACACGGTCACGATGTTCGGATGTCCCGACAGCTTCCCCATGGCGAGCTGCTCGCGCACAAACCGTTCCAGGCTGTCGGATTCCAGGTCCGCGGTCAGTACCTTGATGGCCACGGTTCGTCCCAGCGCGTGCTGAAAACAGCGGTACACCACGCCGAATCCCCCGCGGCCCACCTCGACCGGCGCCCCGAACCCGGCAGCCGCCAGCTCCGCCGCGAACCCGAGAGTCTCTTCGCGGCGCGTGGAAAACGGATCGACATGCGGCACAGCGACCCCGATACGAGAACGAGCCAGTCACCCCGAGCATAAGCCGATCACCGCCACCGCGCGCCGATCTCCGGCCGCGTGAATCTGCGCCGCGCATCGGTGAGCCAGTCGGGGCGTTCCCGCCGCAGCCGCAGCACCTCCCCGACGGTCCAGCCGCAACCCAGTTCCGGCAGGTCCCCGACCGCGATATTCAACCGCGCGGCCGCGGCCGCGCGCTTCAAGGGCGTTGCCGCCGAGGCATTTCGATTCCGCTTCGTTGTCATGGTCGTCAATGGTGAGGACGGTCCATGCGGCAGCGCGGCGGTTCGGCGACTTCGCACCCCCTCGGTGGTTCAGTGCCGCCGGAACAAGTCCGCGGACTCGGGGTAGACGTCCTCGGGGGCAGGCCGACTTCAGTTCCTCGCCCCAATTCCGTACCGCGCCAGCCCATCCGGAGTAGCAGTACCGACGCCGCGATAATCCGGTGGAACGAAGTGGTTCAGTCCAAGCCGAGATCGAGTTGATTCCAGCTGATCGCGACATCGAGCGGGTCCAGTACGTCGACGGCCATCGCATCGCCGCGAGCTCGCAGCGCCGTATTTTCCCGCGTTTCGTCAGGAGTGTCGAAACTCTTGACCTGCGAACTCAACTCTTCGTGCGGGAGCATGTCGTCCTCGCGAACCAGGTGGAGGTTGCGGAACAGCGCGGGCCCGGCGAGCGATCCGGTCTCGGGCATGGCGGAGTTCGCCATCGCCTGTTCAGAGGTGTCTCGCAGCTCGTCGTCAGGAGTCGAGGTAATCCTGCAGTAGCTGTGAGCGCGACGGATGACGCAGCTTCGACATCGTCTTCGACTCGATCTGCCGAATTCGCTCGCGCGTGACGCCGTAGACCTTCCCGATATCGTCGAGGGTTCGAGGCTGGCCATCCCCCAGGCCGTAACGCAGGCGCATGACACCGGCTTCGCGCTCGGTGAGCGTGTCGAGTACCGCCTGCAGTTGCTCCTGCAGCAGGGTGAACGCCACCGCCTCGACCGCGACGACCGCCTCGGAGTCTTCGATGAAGTCGCCGAGCCGGCCGTCACCCTCCTCACCGATCGTCTGGTCCAGCGAGATCGGTTCACGCGCGATTTGCCGGATCTCGAGGACCTTCTCGGGTGTGATGTCCAATTCCTCGGCGATCTCTTCGGGCGTGGCCTCGCGGCCCAGTTCCTGCAGCAGATCGCGCTGGACACGTCCGAGCTTGTTGATGATCTCCACCATGTGCACCGGGATGCGAATGGTGCGGGACTGGTCGGCCATGGCGCGACTGATCGCCTGGCGAATCCACCAGGTGGCATAGGTCGAGAACTTGAATCCCTTGCTGTAGTCGAACTTTTCGACCGCACGCACGAGGCCCAGATTGCCCTCCTGTATCAGGTCGAGAAAGGCCATGCCGCGCCCGGTGTACCGCTTGGCAATCGAGACCACCAGACGCAGATTCGCCTCTAGCAAATGATCCTTGGCCCGGACGCCGTCCCGCACGATCCAGGTCAGGTCTCGGCGACGCGCGGCGGTCAGACCCGACGGCACCTCGGACTCGGCGCGCAGCTTCTCCGCCGCATACAGTCCGACCTCGATCCGGACTGCCAGATCGACCTCTTGAACCGCGGTGAGCAGGGGAACTCGGCCGATCTGCTTCAGATACGCCCGAGTCGAGTCCCCGCTCGCGGTGAGCTCGGATTCCTTTCGTGCCCGACGCAGCGCCGGGGACTCGCTTTCGTCCCAGACCGAACCCTCCGCGGCCTCGGTGTGCTCCGCCGGGTCGGCGGTGGAATCCTGGTCGATCGTTTCGGCTGCGGTAGTTGCCACATTCGCCCCTTCACGAGATTCGGGCGGCATCGCGATTCGAGAAACAGGACCGCAGAGAGGCCTCGAGCGGCTTCGGCAAACACCGGGGCCACTGACCAGCCTACGGTCACCAGCCGGTAAACGCTGGCTACCGCCCCGAGTGGACGTCGTACGGTGTGTTTCCCGGGAACGCCGGCCAGGGTCGACGCCACTCGGCCGATCGAGCTTCGATTGCTATCCCTCGGCGGCGAGCTGGCCGCAGGCAGCGGCGATTTCCTGGCCTCGGGTGTCGCGGACGGTGCAGGTGACGCCCTGGGCCTGGACACGGCGGACGAACTCGTCCTGGACCGGCTTCGGGCTGGCGTCCCACTTGCTGCCGGGAGTCGGGTTGAGGGGGATCAGGTTGACGTGGACCAGGGGGCCCAGCGCCTGGTGGAGTTTCTTGCCGAGCATGTCCGCACGCCAGCCCTGGTCGTTGACGTCACGGATCAGCGCGTATTCGATCGAGACGCGGCGGCCCGACTTGTGGGCGTAATAGCGTGCGGCGTCGAGGACTTCGGCGACCGGCCAGCGATTGTTCACCGGCACCAACGTGTCTCGCAGCTCGTCATCGGGAGTGTGCAGGGAGACAGCGAGTCTCACCGACATATCCTCGTCGGCGAGCTTGCGGATAGCGGGCGCGAGACCGACGGTGGACACCGTCACCGACCGCTGCGAGATCCCGAAACCCTCCGGCGACGGAGAGGTGATGCGGCGGACCGCGTTCACCACGCGCTTGTAGTTGGCCAGCGGCTCGCCCATGCCCATGAACACGATGTTGGACAGGCGGCCGGGGCCGCCGGCGACCTCGCCGTC
This sequence comes from Nocardia sp. NPDC059228, assembly GCF_042754245.1. Taxonomy (NCBI): domain Bacteria; kingdom Bacillati; phylum Actinomycetota; class Actinomycetes; order Mycobacteriales; family Nocardiaceae; genus Nocardia; species Nocardia sp. NPDC059228. Next base: position 107,026 of record NZ_JBHZAL010000008.1, read on the forward strand.
GCGCAGGGCGGCCGCGGCGGCGCGGACCTGGTCGACGATTTCGGCGGTGGACAGGTTGCGGTTCAGGCCGCCCTGGCCGGTGGCGCAGAAGGGGCAGGCCATGCCGCAACCCGCCTGCGACGAGATGCACAGGGTGTTGCGGTCGGGATAGCGCATCAGCACCGACTCGAGCAGCGTGCCGTCGTTCGCCCGCCACAGGGATTTGCGGGTGGTCCCGTCGTCACATTCGATGTGCCGGACCTCGGTGAGCAGCGGCGGGAACAGCGCCTCGGCGACGGTGGACCGCATGGCCTCCGGCAGATCGGTCATCAGCGCCGGGTCGGCGACCAGCCGTCCGTAGTACTGGCGCGCGATCTGATCGGCGCGGAACTTCGGCAGGCCGAGCTCTTCGACCACCGTCTTGCGCTCCTGCGAATCGAGGTCGGCGAGATGCCGCGGCGGCATGCCGCGACGAGGGGCGTCGAAAACGAGGGGCAAGGGGGTAGTCATAACCGTTCCAGTGTCCCATCCCCCGGCAGGCCGACGCCGTCCGGGGGAATCGAGTTCCTCACAGTAAGCGCGATCACATGGGCGGCGGCTCGACGTCGCAGGTGCCCCGCATCCTGGCGGCGGCCGCCCGCGATTCCGGATGATCGGGGCCGAGGGTGGCCGCGTAGGCCTCCAGGATGTCCTGTTCCAGGTCGTCAGCGGCCTCGATGCGGCCCAGCGCACGCCAATCCAGGCTGAGGTTGAGCGCGCACTGCAGGGTGTAGGGATGCCAGCCGAAACATTCTGAGTGGCAACCGTTTCAATGCGTCAGAGCAGCGCGGTGAGCACCAGCCAGGCCACGAAGGCCGACGGCAGCATGGAATCCAGGCGGTCCATGATCCCGCCGTGGCCGGGCAGCAGCGTGCCCATGTCCTTGATGCCGAGCTCCCGCTTGACCTGCGATTCGATCAGATCCCCGCTGGTCGCAACCAGCACCAGGCCCACGCCGAGCAGCACGCCGATCATCGAGTTCGCCTGCAGCAGCAGCGTCACCGTGAGCAGGCCGCCGATCACGCAGAACACCAGCGATCCGCCGAAGCCCTCCCAGGACTTCTTCGGGCTGATGTGCGGCACCATCGGGTGCTTGCCGAACAGCACACCGGCGACATAGCCGCCCACGTCCGAGCAGACCACCAGAATCATGAAGGTGAGCACCCGCAGGTTGCCCTTGTCCTCCTGCAGCATCAGTACCGCGAAGGCCGCCAGCAGCGGAATCCAGGCCAGCACGAACACCGCGATGGCGGTGTCGCGCAGGTAGTTTCGCGGCGTGGCCCGCAGGCCGTGGTCGAACAGCCGCCACACCATGATCGTCAGCGCGGTCGCGCCGAACGCGCCCAGCACCCCCTGCGGCCCGGACGGCCAGGCCAGCCACACCACCGCCTGCCCGCCGACCAGCAGCGGAATCCGGGGCACCAGCACATCGGCCTCGCGCAGCCGCTTGGCCACCTCCCAGGTGGCCACCGCGATCGCCACCGCGATCACGCCGATCAGCACCTTGGGCGCCCACAGCAGGATCGCGATGAGGGACAACCCCAGCCCGAATCCGACCGCCAGCGCCGCCGGCAGGTTGCGGCCCGCCTTCGACGCGGGCGGCTTCCCCTCGTCATTTCCCGGCCCTGCCGACTCCGCGCCCGCCGCCGGCGGTGTGGCGGCATCCTCCGGCATCTCGCCGGTGGCGGCAGTCTCTTCGGCCACGATTGTCCCGTCGCTCACTTGTCGTCCGTTCGTCCCTGCCCCCGGCCGGCGTCGGCCGTCCTAGACCTCGAGCAGCTCAGCTTCCTTGTGCTTCACCAGTTCGTCGACGTGCGCGACGTACTTCTGCGTGGTCTTGTCGAGTTCCTTCTCGGCGCGGCCGACCTCGTCCTCGCCGGCCTCGCCGTCCTTCTGGATGCGGCCGAGCTCGTCCATCGCCTTGCGGCGGACATTGCGGATCGAGATCTTGGCGTCCTCGCCCTTGGACTTGGCCTGCTTCACCATTTCCCGGCGGCGCTCCTCGGTGAGCTGCGGGACGTTGACGCGAATGATGTCGCCATTGTTGGTCGGGTTCACCCCGAGGTCCGAGTTGCGGATCGCGGTCTCGATCGGCTGCAGCTGGGACTGCTCGTAGGGCTTGATGACGAGCATGCGCGGCTCGGGCACCGTGATGGAGGCCATCTGGGTGATCGGCGTCGGCGAACCGTAGTAGTCGACCACTACTCGCGAGAACATGCCGGGATTCGCGCGCCCGGTCCGAATGGAGCCCAGATCGTCCTTCACCACCGAGACGGCCTTCTCCATTTTTTCCTCGGCGTCGAAGAGCGCTTCTTCAATCACGGCGATTCCTCCACTGCGTCATCGTTCTTGTCTCGGTCATGACCGGACCAGCGTGCCGATCTTCTCACCGGCGACCGCGCGGGCGATATTTCCCTTGGTCAACAGATTGAACACCAGCATGGGCATCTGGTTGTCCATACACAGGCTGAAAGCGGTGGCATCGGCGACCTTCAAGCCGCGTTCCAACGCCTCCTTGTGGGTGATCTCGGTGAACATGGTGGCGTCGGGGTCCTCCCGCGGATCCGCGGTGAAGACGCCGTCCACGGCCTTGGCCATCAGGACCACCTCGGCGCCGATCTCCAGCGCGCGCTGGGCGGCCGTGGTGTCGGTGGAGAAGTAGGGCATGCCCATACCCGCGCCGAAGATCACGACGCGGCCCTTCTCCAGGTGCCGCTTGGCCCGCAGCGGCAGGTACGGCTCGGCGACCTGACCCATGGTGATGGCGGTCTGCACCCGGGTGTCGATGCCCTGCTTCTGCAGGAAGTCCTGCAGTGCAAGGGAATTCATGACGGTTCCGAGCATGCCCATATAGTCCGAGCGGGCCCGCTCCATGCCGCGCTCCTCGAGCTCGGCGCCACGGAAGAAGTTGCCGCCGCCGATGACGACCGCCACCTGGACACCGGTCTCGACGACCTCGGCGATCTGCTCCGCGACCGCCTGCACCACATCGGGATCGAGACCCACCCGACCACCGCCGAACATCTCGCCACCGAGCTTGAGGAGCACTCGGCGGTAGCCCTTGCGATCGGGGGCGGTATCCGGGTCCGTCATCGGTCTCCTTGTCTCGGCGGTCGAGCGTGCGCACGCACATGAAAAGACCATCCCGGCCGATGGATTGCACGGGACGGCTTGAAAGCTCCATCCATCCTGCCTCACGACCGGTGGCGAGCGTGACCCGACCCTCGATACGGCCCACCGATTCGTGACATTTACCCGATTCGTCCGGCCGCAAGAACCGCGGCGATTCGCCCGGCGGCGACCGGCGTGGCCGGGGCCTGCACCACCATCAGCAGGTTCGGGTACTCGACCGGGCGCAATTGGAATACTTCGAGTTCGATCGGCCCGGCCCGCGGATGGCGCACGGTAATGGTGGCGGGCCGGAATCGGCGCACCGGATATTCCGACCACCAGCGCCGGAAGTCCGGGCTCGTAGCGGACAATTCCGACGCCAAGGCGGCCAGCCGGGGATCATCGGGGCGACGGCCCACGGCATCGCGCACCTGACTCACCACCGCGCGCGCCGCACGCTCCCAATGCGCCATGCGCATGCGATTCGCGTTCTCGGTGAACATCATCCAGAGCAGATTGCGGCGTTCCGGCGGCAGAGCGAGTGGATCGTCGCGGACCAGCACATAGGCCCGATTCCAGACCAGATAGTCGAATCCGGCGTCGTACACTCTCGCCGGACTGGGCATGACCGCGTCCACCAGGCGCTGCAGCCGAGACCGGTCGGCCTCGGGCTCGGCGTCCTCCGGCTCCGCGAGACCGGCCAGAAACCGCAGGTGACGATGCTGATCGGGATCCAGCCGAAGGGTGCGGGCCAGGGCGTCGATGACCTGCCGGCTGGCCGCCACCTCGCGCCCCTGCTCCAGCCACGTGTACCAGGTCACCCCCACCCCCGACAGTTCGGCGACCTCCTCCCGCCGCAATCCGGGCGTGCGGCGCCGCGCGGGATCGCCGTACGGCACCAGGCCCACGTCCCCCGGCTGCAAGCGCGCCCGCTGCGCCCGCAGGAACTCGCCCAGCTGCGCGTGCCGGGCAGGGACGTGATGCGAGCCGGAAGTGCCGGTGCCGCTTACCATTCGGCCGCCCCCCTGTACAGAGACCTGCCTAGCATTATCGCCACCAGGACAGGCGTGCACGCCGCTTCCTACCGTCGAATCGAGATCGACGCGACGGGAGCTGGAGATGAGCGCGGACAACGGACCGGTACTGGTCATCGGAGCAACCGGGCGGCAAGGCAGGGCTGCGGCCGGTGTCGTTCATGGACAATTTCGCCACCTACAACCGCCCGGCCCGTGACGGAGACCACCTGGTCCTGGCCCTGCCGGTGCCGCCGGACCTGCCCATGCCGCTCATCGCCATCCGCGATATCGGCCGCTTCGCCGCCCTGGCCTTCGACCGCCCCGACGAGTTCCTGGGCGGTTTCGACGTCGGCGCCCACTGGCACGGCCACGCTGAGGAGATCTTCTACATCGTCGACGGCGAACTCGACCTGCTGGCCTTCCACCCCGAGGCCGAGGCCGTGGGCGACTGGCTCACCTGGCAGGCCGCCGACGGCACGCCCGTCTACCGCGGCGGCCCGGGCAGCTTCATGTACGTGCCCGCGGGCTGCCCGCACGCCTTCCACAATCCCGGAACCATCACCGCCAGAATGCTTTTCATGGTCACGCCGGCCGGGCACGAGAAGTACCTCGCCGAGCTGAGCGACCTGCTACTGTCCGGTTCGGCAACTACGGAGGCTATCTCCGAGCTACGGCTGAAGCACGACATCCACCAGCTGACGGCACTACAGAACCGACCCACCTGACGCCCGGCCCCCGGAAACATTGCCCAGGAAACGGGGGGCGTTCAATCCCCTTTCAAATGAAGCTGTTTCACATATCTTCGGCGCGTGACCACGAAGAACCGTACGGTCCGGACCGGACTGGCAGCCCTCGCCCTCGCAGCGACCCTCGCGACCGTCGCGGGCCCCGCCGCGGCCGACATCCCCCTCGAGCCCCCCGCGTCCTCCGGCCCGTCCGCCATCGCCGACTCCTCCACCGGCAGCGGCAATTTCAATCCCGCGACCGGAAGCGGCCAGAAGGAGAACGGAACCAGCGGCGGAACCAGTTCCGGTTCGGCCTCCGGCTCGGCGACCGGAAGCCAGCAGCTCGTCAATCCCTTCAGTTCCGCACCGATGGGCAACAGCACCGTCGCGGAGACGATCCTGAAAGCCCTGGACTACGTCCCGTGCCCCGGCCTGTCCAACCCGCACACGAACAGCGTTCTCGCCAGCACGGTCGCGCTGCTGATGAGCCTGACGACCGGGACCTGGTACATGGGCGCGGGGTGCGCGTCGTGATCAGAAACCACACTGCCCGAACAGAATTCGCGGCCCTCGCACTCGCGATGGGCGTCATCGGCTGCGCGGGCCCGGCCGCGGCCGAGGTACCCCGCACGCCCGCCGACCCGATCAGTCTCGCCACCGGCACCGACAGCGGGAGCAGCGGCCCGACCCTTTCCTCAGGCAGCAGCAATTTCCTCGGTTACCTCGGGGAACTGCTCGCCCCACCGTCGAAGGACCCCTGCCACGGACTCTGCGGCTGAACCGGATTCCGTTTCCGGCGCAGTCAGGCATTCAGAATCACAAGGAGAAATCGTGAACACACGCAACGTTGCCGTCCGGTCCGGACTGGCCACCCTGGCAATCGCCGGGGCCATCGCCGCCGCGGGCCCCGCCACAGCCGACGTCACCCTCGAGCCGGCCGCGCCCCCGAGCACCTCCGATATCGCGGGTACCTCGAGTGGCAGCGGGGTGACCGGCAGCCAGCAGTTGATCTACCCCTTCAGCTCCGCCCCGGTCGGCACCGGAACCCTGGCAGAGCTGCTCCTCTCCGCCTCGGGCTACAGCTTTCCGTGCGGTCAGGGCAGCAGCGGGCTGGGGCAGCTGGGCCGGCTGCTGATCAACGGCTCCTCCGGCGGCGGCTGGGGGAACTGCGCCAGCAGCCCCGTCGTGTCGTAGCGCGGCGGATACGAGAAGGCCCCTCGCTCATCGGAATCCGATGGGCGAGGGGCCTTCTCGATGCTTCAGGCGATTACGCCTGGCCGACCTCGAAGCGGGCGAAGCGGGTGATGGTGACACCGGCGTCGTCCAGCTGCTGCTTGACGGTCTTCTTGGAGTCGGTGACCGACGCCTGCTCCAGCAGGACGACATCCTTGTAGAAGCCGTTGACGCGACCCTCGACGATCTTCGGCAGGGCGGCCTCCGGCTTGCCCTCCTCCTTGGCGGTCGCCTCGGCGATCTCGCGCTCCTTGGCGACGAGCTCGGCCGGGACGTCCTCGCGGGTCAGGTACTTGGCCTTGAGGGCCGCGACCTGCATGCCGGCCGCACGGGCGGCGTCGGCGTCGGTGCCGGTGTACTCGACCAGCACGCCGACGGCGGGCGGCAGGTCGGTGGCGCGCTTGTGCAGGTAGACGGTGGTGGTGCCCTCGAAGGTGGCGACGCGGCGCAGCTCGAGCTTCTCGCCGATCTTGGCGGCCAGCTCCTGCAGCACCTGGTCGGCGGTCTTGCCGTCGACCTCAACGGCCTTCAGGGCGTCCAGGTCGGCCGGGCGGGCCTTCGCGGCGGCGGCCACGATGGCGTTCGCGACGTCCTGGAACTCCTGGTTCTTGGCCACGAAGTCGGTCTCGGAGTTGATCTCGATCAGGACGCCGTCCTGCGCGACGACCAGGCCCTCGGCGGTGGCGCGCTCAGCGCGCTTGCCGACATCCTTGGCGCCCTTGATACGCAGGAACTCGACGGCCTTGTCGAAGTCGCCCGCGTTCTCCTCGAGCGCCTTCTTGCAGTCCATCATGCCGGAGCCGGTGAGCTCGCGGAGCCGCTTCACATCGGCGGCGGTGTAGTTCGCCATCTCGGGCGAGCCTCCCTTTGTGAGTGAAAGTCTGTGGGGGTCACACCTTGCCGACCGTCATGGAACATGAGCGGTCGGCAAGGTGAACAGATGCCTCGCGGCTGGAAATCAGAAGTCGGCCGGGGTCTTCGGGGCCGGCTCTTCCTTCAGCTCGGCCTCGGCCGCGGTCTCCGGCTCGGCGGCCGGGGTGGCCTGAGCCAGCAGCTCCTGCTCCCACTCGGCGAGCGGCTCGCCGGCGCCGGCCTCGGGCTTCGCATCGCCGGTGGCACGCGCGGCACGAGCCTGCACGCCCTCGGCGACGGCGGAGGCGACGACCTTGGTCAGCAGCGCGGCCGAGCGGATCGCGTCGTCGTTGCCCGGGATCGGGTAGTCGACCAGGTCCGGGTCGCAGTTGGTGTCCAGGATCGCGATGACCGGGATGTTCAGCTTGCGAGCCTCACCGACGGCGATGTGCTCCTTGTTGGTGTCGACAACCCAGATGGCCGAGGGAACCTTGGCCATGTCCCGGATGCCGCCCAGGGTGCGCTCCAGCTTGTTCTTCTCACGCGTCAGCATGAGGATTTCCTTCTTGGTGCGACCCTCGAAACCGCCGGTCTGCTCCATCGACTCCAGCTCCTTCAGGCGCTGCAGCCGCTTGTGGACGGTCGAGAAGTTGGTGAGCATGCCACCCAGCCAGCGCTGGTTCACGTAGGGCATGCCGACGCGGGTCGCCTCGGAGGCGATCGACTCCTGGGCCTGCTTCTTGGTGCCGACGAAGAGGACGGTGCCGCCGTGGGCGACGGTCTCCTTGACGAACTCGTAGGCCTTGTCGATGTAGGTCAGCGTCTGCTGCAGGTCGATGATGTAGATGCCGTTGCGGTCGGTGAAGATGAACCGCTTCATCTTCGGGTTCCACCGGCGGGTCTGGTGACCGAAGTGCGCGCCGCTATCGAGCAGCTGCTTCATTGTTACGACAGCCATGGCTCCGTAACTTCCTCTCGTTGCTGGTTGACACAGGAATCGGCGATCCCTGCCCTGGCGCTCACGGCCACCGGAACCCTCCGAAAACGAATCAGGGGGACCAGCCGGCGACACTCACTGTGGGCGCGCGAAGTCGGTCTGCGTTAACGCAAACCGCTGGACCAGTTTACGCAGCGGAGGCGCCAGACCGAAATCGGGCCCCGGGGGTATGCGTTACTCAGGTGCGCAATCGCAGGTCAGCGACCTACGGTGGGGCAATGCTGCGAACCGGGCGACTGGTGCTCACACCGGTGTGCGCGAGCGATCGCGACGAGCTCGTGGCGCTGTGGCGTGACCCGCTCGTCCGCGAATTCCTCTTCGACGGCGAAATACTCTCCGCCGATGAGGTCACGCGGATCATCACGAATTCCGAAAATAGTTTCGCCACCGTGAATTTCGGACTCTGGGCGCTCCGAGAAAGGAGCGGCGGGCCACTGCTCGGCACCGCTGGATTGCGTGGCCTCGACGGCGGCCCCGACCTGGAGATCGTCTACAGCCTGACCCCGGCCCGCTGGGGCCGCGGCCTGGCAGGCGAGGCCGCAGCCGCGGTCCTGGACTACGCCTTCGACACGCTCGGGCTGGACCGGGTCCTCGCCGAGATCGACGAGAGCAATACCGCCTCACGAGCCGTTGTCGAGCGCCTGGGAATGCGTCCCTACGAAACCGTCCAGGGCGTACTCGGCCCGATGATCCACTACTCCCTGATGCGACCCAGCAACTGACCTTCACGTTGTCCACAACCGCTCGTGTCCTCCACACTCGCCGCGCACCCTCTCGCTCAACGCCTCACCACGGCGCAGGCTGACTCCCATGCCCTCACCTCCACACGAACCGCCGCCTCGCACCCGGCACACCGACGTCTCAGCCGTGCCGTCCATGACGGCTCCGAATGCCGCGGGCGTTTCCCCCGGACCGCACACCAGATTTCGGCTCGCATCGCGTGCGCATGGTCCGGGCGCCGCGGTCGTCCGGGTCGTGGCCGGAGCGTGCGCGACGAGCCTGATCGGGCTGTGCGCCGCCATGCCCGCTGCCGGCGGTTCACCTGCGCCCGCCGGCGATTTCGATTGGCCGCTGCGGCCGCGGCCAGGGGTCGTACGCGCCTTCGACAAACCCGAACACGATTGGCTGCCGGGGCATCGCGGGGTGGATTTGGCGGGCGCTCGGGGGCAGGTGGTGCTCGCGGCCGGGGACGGCATCGTCGTCTTCGCGGGGATCGTGGCCGACAAACCGGTTGTCTCCATCGACCATCCCGGCGGGCTCCGAACGACCTACGAGCCCGTATCCGCAGCGATTCCCGTGGGCCGCAGGCTGACTCGTGGCACACCGATCGGGCTGCTGGAAGCCGGACACCCGCCCTGCTCCCCATGCCTGCACTGGGGAGCGCGGCGGGACGGCGAATACCTCGATCCGCTCGGGCTGCTCCACCGCACTCCGATCCGGCTCAAGCCCCTCACCGGCGACATCCCGGCCCGTCCCGGCCGCATGGGCGTGAACGTCGAAACCGAGCGAGGATGGTGACCATGTCGCAGAAACCCGCGCCCTTCACCTACTCCGATGTCGGCGCGACCGCGGGTGAATTTCCCCCGGGCTACGACCACTTCCGGCTACGCAGGCACATCGGTTCGGGCCGAGCGCTGTTCGAGCAGGCGGCCGAACACATTCTCGGGTACGGGATGCAGCGCGGTACCGGGATCTTCCAGGACGCGACCACGCCGGTAGCCGAGCCGGGGACCGAGCTGACGGTGCGGCTCGGGCTGGGGCCGATCGGCGTGAGCGCGCCGTGCCGGGTCGTCTACGTCCTCGATGAGCCGGATCGGCGCGGTTTCGCCTATGGGACGCTCCCCGGCCACCCCGAGAGCGGTGAGGAGTTGTTCTGCGTCGAATACGACCCCGCCGACGGCTCGGTCCACGGGGTCATTGCCGCGTTCTCGAAACCGGGCGCCTGGTACACCCGGCTCGGCGGCCCGATCGTGCGACTCATCCAGCGCTGGTTCGCACACCGCTACATCGGAACCATCCGGCCACGCTGAGGCACGCGACCTCAGCCATCCACGAGGTGAGCCGAGAGAGCAGCGGCCTCGGCGCGCAGCGAGGCGGCACGGTCCGCCCCACCGGAGAGCGCATCGTATTCCTCTGCGGCAGTGAGACGGTCGTCGATCTCGGCACGCACGATACCGGCGATATCGGACTCGGTGAGGTCGCGCCGAGCGCGTTCAGCCGCGCCCAGCCCCACAGCACTGGACTCGATGGCCCCGGCACGAACATCGGAACCGTCCACAGCTTCGGCATTGTCGATAGCGCCCAGAGCCGAACGAAGCGCCGCGGTGGCACTGCGATCGCGAGCCTTCATCGCCACGGGCAGGGCGGCGCGCAGACGTTCACGCAGGGAGGATGGGGTCGTCATGATCATCGACGCTACCCGCTAGGTCTTTGGTTATGAGATTGGAGTGGTGGGCGCGCGGGACCGAAAAGACCTGTCCGAGGATGTGATCGGGCGCACGCACGCGATCGCCGATGCCACCCGGGCCTGGGATTGGACCGGATCTGCTCGGGCCTCCTCCGCGATCGATCAAACTGCTTGACGATTAAGCGAATTCACCCCGGATCAGCGGGTCCGGGCAGCATTATATGGTCCGTCCCAACGGATTCGAGCTATTCGACCAGGGATTCGTCTGATCCCTCCCGCAGCGAGCCACACGACGTCCTCTATGCACTGCGGGAACGCTCGGGATGGGCCCGAGGGGCCCGCCGCAGATGTGTGCGGCGGGCTGCGGGGAACACCCGAGCGGGAAGGAGTGGATTGGCTAAAGGGTTGCGGGGGTAACCTTTTCGCGTTCGGCGAGTTCGGACTTCCAGCGGCGGAAGCCCTCCTCGGTGCGGCCGTGCCGCCAGTAACCGGAGATGGATGCCCAGTCGGCGGGGACGCCGCGGTCCTTGCGGATGTAGGAGCGGAGGTCGTGCATGACGGCCTGGGCTTCACCGTGGATGAAGACGTGCACCTGGCCGTCACGCCAGGGGGCGGAGCGGACGGCGGTGGCGAGGCGCACTCCCGGCTCGTCCGCGCCGCGGTGAATCCAGATCAGCTCCACGCCCTCCGGGTGGGCGAAGGCGAGTTCGTCGGCGGGATCCGCGACCTCCACGAATACTTGCCCGACCGCATCGGTGGGCAGCGACTCGCAGGCCGCGGCAATGGCGGGGAGTGCGGATTCGTCGCCGGCCAGCAGATGCCAGTCGGCGTCGGAACGCGGAGCGTAGGCGCCTCCCGGGCCCATCAGGTCGATGGTGTCGCCCGGCTGGGCGGCGGCGGCCCACGGTCCGGCGACGCCCTCGTCACCGTGGTGGACGAAGTCGATGGCGAGCTCCTGCGCCGCGCGATCCACCTCGCGCACGGTGTAGGTGCGCACGGTGTCGCCGTCGGCACCGGGGAAGACCAGTTTGACGTAGGCGTCGGTGCGGTCGTTGGGCTGGAAGGACGCGAAGCCGGGGCCGCCCAGCCGGACCCGGATCAGGTGATCGGTCAGCCGGATCGTGTTCTGAACCACCAGCGTGATGCGTGTGCGTGCCAAAGGAAGCCTCCATAATTAGGATTACCTAAGTGACGCTAGCATGAATTCCGATAGGTCGTCGATAGTATTTCGATAGGCCGTCGGTCACCGGATATCGGCGATGAGCGCGGCCAGGGCGGCGGCCAGGCGATCGATTCCGGGACCGGGCGGGCCGCCGGGTTCGGACAGGTAGAGGTCGCGGCGGATCTCCACCATCAGCGCGGTGACGCGGGGTTCGGTGCGGTAGAAGTCCAGCGGCACATAGGTTCCCGCGAACGGGCTGTTGACGCCGACGCCACCGAAGTCCACGAAGGCCCCCGCCGCATGGGTGAGCAGTTCGGGCGGCGTGTGAAAGGCGTCCGCGCCCAGGCAGATCGGGGGACGCGGTAGGTCACCGTGCAGCTCATAGGGCAGGGGCTGAGCCGGGTAGGAGTGGACGTCGATGATCACCGCACGGCCGGTCGCCGACAGGCGATCGGCGACCAGATCCGTCATGGCCTGGGCGTAGGGGCGGAAGTAGCGGTCCAGCAACGGTGCGGGATCGAAACCGGCCGCCCGCAATGGCCTCCGGTCCGTGGTGGCGGTGTACACCGCGCCCATGCCGACGGCGAGCATCTCCTCCCGCTCGTCCGGAAAGCGCTCCGGGTCGACGACCAGCCGCGACAGCCGGTTCACGAATTGCCATGGCCGGGTGGGCGACAGGCGTGCGGCCGTATCCGCCAGCCGCGCGGTATGGGCATCGGTGATGGCGTCGAGCTCACGGTCGAGCGCCCCGTCATCGAGCAGCAGCTCCGCGCGGACAACGGCGGGGATCGTGCGCGCCGAGTGCGGAACGTGCAGCACCACAGGCGAATCGGCGGCACCGGGCAGCAGTTCGGCCGAGTCGGGAATTCGCATGGCGGTCAGGCGCGCGGGTGGGCTTGGTCGTGCGCCTTCTTGAGCCGATCGATCGACACGTGGGTGTACAGCTGCGTGGTGGCCATGCTGGCGTGGCCCAGGATCTCCTGCACCACCCGCAGATCGGCGCCGCCCTCGAGCAGATGGGTCGCGGCGGTGTGACGGAAACCGTGCGGGCCCATATCGGGTGCGCCCGGAATGGCGGAAACCACCTCGTGCACAACCGTTCTGGCCTGTCGCTGGTCGATGCGTCGGCCCCGGCGGCCCAGCAGCAGCGCGCGCCCCGACTCCGGGGTGGCGAAGGCGGCCCGGCCGAACCGCAGCCAGCCGTCCAGGGCCTGCTCGGCGGGCACGCCGAACGGCACCGCCCGCTCCTTGTTCCCCTTGCCCAGCACGCGCACCAGCCGCCGTTCCCGATCCACGTCCTCGATGTCGAGCCCGCACAGCTCGCTCACCCGGATCCCGGTCGCGTACAGCATCTCGACAATCAGCCTATCCCGCAAGGCCATCGGATCATGCTGCGCCGCACCCGATTCCGCCGCCGCCATGGCCGCCTGCGCCTGCTCGCGGCCCAGCACCGACGGCAGCACCCGATGCGCCCGCGCCGACCCCAGCCGCGGTCCCGGATCCACCGCCAGCCGCCCCGTGTGCGTCAGCCAGGCCGTGAACGTCCGAGCCGACGAGGCCCGCCGCGCCATGGTGGTCCGCGCCGCGCCGCCCGCCGCCTGTGCCGCCAGCCACGACCGCAGCAAGGCCAGATCCACCTCCCCCACACCGGAATCCACCGCCCGCCCCAGCAAATGCTCCAGCAACCCGCGCGCGTCGCCCACATACGCCCGCACCGTATGCTCCGACCGATTCCGCCCCAACCGCAAGTGCCGCCCGTACTCGGCCAGCAATGCCTCCAAATCCTCGGGCAGCTCACTCATCCGTCCACGCTGACCCGAATCCCGCCACATATCAAGCACCCCCGCCGCCGCGCCCATCACACGGCCGGACCACCAGCGGTTGTCCATGCCCGGCACCGCATTCCTGTGCAGGCGGGCCGGTTGGTCAGCGATGGCAGTCATGGGCGGCGACTATGGCGGCGGTGGCCGAGGTCGGGTGGGTGGTGCGGTACCAGCCGTTGCCGTCGCAGGCGACCAGGCCGGCGATCTCCAAGGCGGACAAGGTTGCCCGCACTGTGGGGAGTGGGAGGCCGGTGTCGGTGGCCAGGCCACGGGGCAAACGGGAACCGGTGTTGGGGAGGGCGGCGAGGACCAGGGCCTCGTCGCCTGAGAGGTTGTCCTCCGGGCTGGGTGGGACCGCGCCCGGCAGGGACAGGCGCAATGGCCCGGCTTCGTCGAGGATGTCCTCGGCGCGGGTGACGATGAAGGCTTCGCCCTCGCGGATCATGCGGTGGCAGCCGACCGAGGCGGCAGAGGTGACCGGGCCGGGAACGGCCATCGCGGGCCGGCCCAGCCGGCGGCACCATTTCACCGTGTTGCGCGCCCCGCTGCGCATCCCGGCCTCCACCACCACGACACCGTCCGCGAAGGCGGCTATCAGCCGATTGCGGGCCAGGAAATGGTGTTTGCGCGCGGACGTGCCGGGTGGGTACTCGGTGACGACCAGACCGGTGTCGACGATCTCGGCCAGCAGCTGATCGTGCTGCACGGGATACGGCCGATCCGGACCGCAGGCGAGCACGGCGATCGTCATACCGCCGACGGCCAGCGCGGCCCGATGTGCCATCCCATCGATCCCGAACGCCGCCCCGGACACGATCGTCCACCCGCGCGCCGCGAGTTCACCGGCAATCTCGCCGGTCGCATGATTCCCGTACCCCGTGCTGCACCGCGCCCCCACCACCGCGATCGCCCGCTCGGTGGTCTCCAGCAGCGACCGCGGCCCCCGCACCCACAACACCAGCGGCACAGCCGCATCCGCATCCTGCGCCGGATCCAGCTGCCCCAGCCCGAGCATCCGCCAGGCCGGCCACTCCGCGTCGTCCGGCGTCACCACCCGCCCACCCAACCGCTCGATATACGCCAAATCCCTTTCCGCCCGGTCGATCCCCCGCCGCAGCTCGGTAGGCCCCCGCAACACCTCGGGCAATGCACACTCCCGCACCGCCCGCGCCGCCTCCACCACCCCCACCGACCCGATCAACGCCGACAACGCCGCACAGGGCCCCTCCACCACCCGCGACAAATACACCCAAGCCAACCGCCTCTCATCCGCATCCCCGCCCCCAACCGCCGCGCCGACAGTGCCTTTCGCGCCGTGCTTCGCCCCCGTCCACCCGGAGCCCCGGCCGAATTCGCTGACGTGACCGGGTGCGCGTGACCCGGAATCGGTTATGCCGACCGAACCAGGCTGACCAAGTCCGCTGCCGGTCCCACCGGCAGCACGTCCAGAGGCAGGCACAACCGCTGCTGTCGCCGCCACATCCCCTGAGGCCGAACGGAATTCGTGGCGCACGCCAGTGCGCTGCATCGAATCGGAGTTGTCCGTCGTCTCGCTCATGCTCCACCTCGCTGTCGAAAGCTCAATGCCTGCAGGACGTCCTGGGCGCCGGGCACATCACCGCCACGCAAGTCACAGACAGTCCAGGCAACTCTGATCGCGCGGTCGGCGCCGCGGGCGGACATGCGGCCGTGCTGGAGGGCGTTCTCTACCGGGGCGAGCGCCTCACGGGGCAACCGGAAGCGTTGGCGGAGTACGTGACCGGGCACCTCCGCATTGGTGGTCATGCCGAGCTCGACCCATCGTTCGGCGGCCGCGTTCCGTGCCGCCGTCACGCGGGCGCGCACCTCTTCGCTGCTCTCGACCTCGTCGCCGGTGAAGGCTCCGGCGGCCTGGGCGTGCATCTGTACCGAGAGATCGATGCGATCCATCAGCGGGCCGGAGAGTTTGCCGAGGTAGCGGCGGCGGGCCAGGGGCGCGCAGATGCAGTCGATATCGCGGGCGGGTGCGCACGGGCACGGGTTGGCCGCGAGGACGAGTTGGAAGCGGGCAGGGAAACGGGACACCCCGTCCCGGCGCGCGATGCGAACCTCGCCTTCCTCCAAGGGGGTTCGCAGCGCCTCGAGGACCTTGCTGCCGATCTCGGCACACTCGTCCAGGAACAGCACGCCGCGATGGGCGCAGCTGACCGCCCCGGGCCGGGCGGAGCCCGAACCGCCGCCGATCATCGCCGTGACCGACGACGAATGATGGGGTGCCACGAAGGGCGGCGCGGTGATCAGCGGGGCATCGTCGGACAGTGTGCCCGCTACCGAGTGAATCGCGGTCACCTCCAGGGAATCCCGTTCGCGCAGCGGCGGCAGCAAGCCTGGAAGCCGTTGCGCCAACATGGTTTTCCCGATGCCGGGCGGGCCCGTCAGCAGCAGGTGATGCCCGCCCGCCGCGGCCACCTCCAGGGCCCAGCGCGCCTCGTCCTGCCCCACGACCTCGCGCAGGTCCCCGATCGATGTCTCGGCCGGCGGCTGGACCGGATCGGGAAGCGCGAGCTCACCGCCGCCGCGCAACCAATCCAGTAATTCGAGCAGGGTCGACGCCCCGAGAACGCGAATGCCGTCGACCAGGCCCGCCTCGGGCAGGGCGGCCGTCGGGACGATGACGGTGCGCCGCCCCGCGTTCCGCGCCGCCAGGACCGCCGGAAGAATGCCGCGCACCCGGCGCACGCGGCCGTCCAGTGCCAGTTCACCCAGCAGTACCGACTCCGAGAGACGGTTCGACGGGATCGCTCCGGCCGCGTCCAGCACGGCACCGGCCAGAGCGACGTCGTACACACTGCCGACCTTCGGCAGCGTGGCCGGGGACAGGGCGAGGATGACGCGGCCGTCAGGCCACTTCTCGCCCGTATTGGTGACGGCGGCGCGGACGCGGTCGCGGGATTCCTGGAGGGTGGTGTCGGGGCGGCCGACCAGGTGGACCGAGGGGAGGCCCTGACCTATGTCGGCTTCGATTTCTACGAGTTGGCCCTCTACGCCGTTGACGGCGACGGAATAGGCTCTGCCCAAAGGCATTTCAGAACACCGCCTTCAGGTGGCGGATTTCCGGGGTGCGGCCCGGACGCAGGAGGACGGCGACCACGTCGAAGCGGATGCGCAGGTATGTACCGTTCTGTTCGCGCAGCCAGCGGGCGGCGAGTTCGCGAATGCGGCGCTGTTTGAGGTAGGTGACGGCTTCCTCGGGTGGGCCGCAGGTCAGGGTGCGGCGGGTTTTGACCTCGACGAAGGCCGTCACCTCGCCCTCGCGGGCGATGACGTCGAGCTCGCCGAAGCGGCATCGCCAATTGCGGGCGACGATCTCCATGCCGGCGGCGCGGAGAAAGTCCGCCGCCAGTTCCTCCCCCTGCGCTCCCAGCGCCAGATGCTGTGCCATTCAGCCAGCATGGCCGGGCCCGTGACGGACCCGGCCATGCCGAACTGGGAAAACAGTGAGCCTGTGGATAACCTGCGGCCTGTGGACTAGTCGGGAAGCCGCAGGTCGGTCTTCTCCAGCTCCTCGATATTCACGTCTTTGAAGGTGATCACGCGAACGTGCTTCACGAAGCGCGCCGGCCGGTACATGTCCCACACCCATGCATCCGACATCCGTACCTCGAAGTACACCTCGCCATCCGCGTTCTGCGGCCGCAGTTCGACGGAATTGGCGAGGTAGAAGCGACGTTCGGTCTCCACCACGTACGAGAATTGCCCGACGATGTCCTTGTACTCGCGGTACAGGGATAGCTCCATCTCGGTTTCGTACTTCTCGAGGTCCTCGGCGCTCATCGGGTGGAACGTCCTCCTTGTCGCCCAACTGGGTGTAGAGACATCATCCCGCATACGCCGTGTCGGTAGCCACTCGGCCGGTCTCCCGGACGTTTCGCCACGAACGGCGGTGCTCGGGGGTGATGCCGAGACGGGTCAGCGCCTCATTGTGCTCGGGGGTGTTGTAGCCCTTGTGGGCGGCGAATCCGTAGCCCGGGTATTGCTCGTCCATCTCCACCATGATGCGGTCACGGGTCACCTTGGCCAGCACGCTGGCCGCGGCGATGCAGGCCGCCGAGGCGTCGCCGCCGATCACCGGCAGTGACGGCACCGGGATGCCGGGCACCCGGAAGCCGTCGGTGAGCACATAGCCGGGCACCGGATCCAGCCCGGCCACCGCCCGCCGCATGCCCTCGATATTGGCCACGTGGATGCCGATGGCGTCGATCTCCCAGGCCGGGATGACCACCACCTGCCAGGCCAGCGCGAGCCGCTTGATGATGGGGAACAGCTGTTCGCGGGCGTTCTCGGTGAGCTTCTTCGAGTCGTCGAGACCGGCGAGGGAGGCGTAGGCCTTGGGTGGCAGCAGGCAGGAGGCCACCACCAGCGGGCCCGCCGCGCAGCCGCGCCCGGCCTCGTCGACGCCCGCGACCGGACCGAGGCCGCTGCGGATCAGCGCGGCCTCCAGAGTGCGTAGCCCGCCCGCCTGCCGCATGACCACGCGCGGTGGCCAGTCACCGCGGTCGATCCGCTGAATCTTCTTGCCGCCGATCGCCTTCCGGCTCGCACCGGGCTCGGCGGCCCTCGCCATCTTCCCCACCGGTCGATTATCCCGCGATTCTCGCTTCTACTGCGGGTCCTGCGCCCGGACCGGACCCATCCGGCTCGGCGGCCAGATCTTGAACACGGCCTTGCCGCGCACATCCTTCACCGGCACGGTGCCCTGCAGCTCGTCCTTCATGTGGTAGCGGGAGTCGGCGGACTCGGCGCGGTTGTCACCCATCACCCACAGGTTGCCGGCGGGCACCTTGATCTCGGGAAAGGCCCGGCCGCCCGCGTTGAACTGCACGTCCGGGTGCTGGGGGTCGAAGGGGTTGTTGAACTTCACGTACGGCTCGTCGAGCGGCTTCCAGTCGGCGCCGGGGCTGTCGTCCTTGACCAGGATCCGGCCTTGCGCGTCACAGCATTTGACCGATTGCCCACCCGTGGCGATGACCCGCTTCACCAGATCGTTCTCGTCCGGCGGCACCAGGCCGAAGAAGGACAGGAAGTTCTGCACCCCGCGCACCACGGTGTTGGAGGACCGGATCGACTTGTAGTGGCTGTTCCACGAGCTGGTCGGGCCGACGAACACCACCACGTCGCCCGGCTCGGGATCACCGAAGTAGTAGCTCAGCTTCTCGACATAGATGCGGTCGCCGGTGCAGCCCGCGCAGCCGTGCAGGGTGGGTTCCATGGACTGCGAGGGAATGACGTAGGGCCGGCCGATGAAGGTCACCAGCAGCGCCACGATCAGCGCCGCGAACCCGATCAGGATGGGCAGCTCCTGCCAGAACGGGCGTTGCTTCTTCTTCGACTTCGGCTGGGGCGTCTCGGGCGCCTCGGGCGTCTTCGCCCCATTGCCGTTGCCGGACCCGGATTTCGTCACCGACTCGCTCTCGTCTGCCACCGGAACAGAGTAGCCCGGCACCGCGAAGAACCATGCGGTGCCGGGCTACTCGTTGTCGGCGAGCCGACTGTCGATCCTGCGCCGAGCCGTTCACGGGCTCAGCGGGAACTGCGACTACTTCAGCGCTTTTCCTTGATCTTGGCGGCCTTGCCGCGCAGATCGCGCAGGTAGTACAGCTTGGCGCGACGCACGTCACCGCGGGTCACGACCTCGATCTTGTCCAGGTTGGGGCTGTGCACCGGGAAGGTGCGCTCCACGCCGACACCGAACGAAACCTTACGCACGGTGAAGGTCTCGCGGATGCCACCGTTCTGGCGGCGGATGACGACGCCCTTGAAGACCTGGATGCGCTCCTTGTTGCCTTCGATAACCTTCACGTGCACGTTGACCGTGTCACCCGGGCGGAAGTCCGGGATGTCGCTGCGCAGCGAGCTTGCGTCGACGAAGTCGAGGGTGTTCATGTCCGTCCTTATTGGAGTTCGCGCGAACAGAGGAACCTGGCGGCTACCCGGGGCGGGTGCTCTACCGGTTCGTGCTCCGGATATTTGGGCGGTGCCCGGGCACAGCGCGCCCAAAGCAACCTGAGCATTGTGCCAGACTCCGGGATCGCGGAGTTAATCGGCCCCTACGTGCGGGTATTCGCGCGGGTGAGGGCGGAGGCGATGTCCGAGACCAGCGGCGGGTAGTCGGTGGCGCCGGTGATCACCTGCAGGAAGACCAGCCGGTCCTGCTCGTCCGTCGCGGCTTTCAGGCAGTGTTGCAGCTCGCCGGCCGTGGTCGCGCGGAGAGTGAGGACGGACTCGGCGTCGCCGCCGAAGGCGTGCGGGAGTTCGGGCCAGCGCCACGGGGCGATGTCGTTGTACGGGGCGGCCGGGCCGTGGATGGCGCGTTCGATGGCATAGCCGTCGTTGTCGACCAGGATGATCACGCCGTTCAGCTGCTCGCGGATCCAGGTGCCCAGCTCCTGGATCGAAAGCTGGGCCGCGCCATCGCCGATGACGAGGACCGCGCGACGGTCGGGGCAGGCGATGCCGGCGCCGAGGGCGGCGGGGAGGGCATAGCCGATCGAGCCCCACAGCGGCTGGCCGAGAAAGGTGATGCCGGTCGGCATGCGCAGCGTGGCCAGACCGAAGAAGGCCGAGCCCTGGTCGGCCACCACAATGTTGTTGTTGCCCAGCGCTGCTGCGACCAGGGGCCACAGGGCGGCCTGGGTGAGCGGCGCGTCCACGACGGGCGGAGCGTCCGGGGCGGCGGCCGCCGGGGCGGGAATCGGTGCGGGAGCGGCGAATTCGGGGGCGAGCTCGGTGAGGATCTCCAGGGCCGCGGTGAGTGACAGCGGCGCGAAGGCGTCGACTCCCCCGATCACCGTGCGCTCGGGACCGATATCGATGGTGCGGTGCGGGTCGATGCGGTGGCTGAAACCCGCGGTGATGCTGTCGGTGTACTGGACGCCGACGGTCACCAGGCGGTCGGCCTCCTCGACGGCGGCGCGTACCTGCGGCGGGGAGGCCGCGCCGGTGTAGACGCCGAGGAAGTTCGGGGCGGATTCGTCGACCACGGTCTTACCCCAGGCCAGGGTGGCGTGCGGGAGTCCGTGCGGTTGCCCCGGGGTCGGGCCGACCAGGGTGCGCAACCGGTCGGTCGCTCCGACCCGGTCGACGAAGATGTCCGCGAGGACCGTCACCCGCCGGCCGCCGAGGAATTCGCGTGCCGCCTGCGCGAAGGCTGCCCGCGCGCCCGCACTGGAGAAGTCGGCGGGCGGTGCCAGCGGCGTCGCGGGCGGGGACACCTCCACCCGCGCGGTATCGGTGGCCAGCATGAGATACCCCGGACGGCGGTGCACGCGAACCGAATTCAGCACCCGGTCGATCTCCTGACAGGCGTCGGCCGCGCCGAGATCGGCCTGCGCACAGGTGACTTCGGCGGCGATGCGGCGGAAGTGGTGGAAGTCGCCGTCGCCGAGGGTGTGGTGGATGACGCGGTGACCGGCCTGGATGTCCTTGGCGGGCACGCCGACGACGTGCACTACGGGCACATGCTCGGCGTAGCTGCCCGCGATGGCGTTGACCGCACTCAGCTCGCCCACGCCGTAGGTGGTGACAACCGCGCCGATGCCGCGCAGCCGCGCGTAGCCGTCGGCGGCGTAGCCGGCGTTCAGCTCGTTGGCGCTGCCGATCCAGCGGATGTCGGGGTGGGCGATGACATGGTCGAGGAACTGCAGATTGAAATCGCCGGGAACGCCGAAGATTTCGGTGACACCGAGTTCCCGGAGCCGATCGAGCAGATAGTCGCCGACGACGTAGCCCATGGCTCAACACTGGCACGCCGACCGATAGTCAGCAACTCATTGGCTATCGACAGATTCCGGGGGACGGTCCGCGGCCGTGGGTTCGAGGGGCCGATCTGCATGCTTGCGCCCGTGCATGAGGTGCAGGTGGGCCGAGGGCGGCGCGTGCGGGGCCGGGACCACGGTCCGGGCCAGCTCCTCCTCGGCGGCGCGGAGCACGTGCGCGGCATCGGGCTTGCCCGCCAGCAGGTCCTGCACGAAGATCTTGGCCCGGATCACCGGGCGGCGATAACGGCGCTCGCGCCGCACCGCACGCCGCATGAGGCCCGAGCCCGCGGCGTAGCGCCAGCGCGCCCAGGGTGCGCCCGGGCGGCTCAGCCGCAGCGCGCCGATGACCAGCAGCGGCGGGAAGAACATTCCGAACAGACCGGTCCAAATCTTGCCCTTGGCAATGACCATGGCCGCCAGCAGCAGATTCCCCAACGCGAACCCGATCGTGAACAGCCGCTCGGGCACATTCTGATCGGTCCGGAGATCACGAATATTGCCGATGTCGAGCAACCACAGCGGATGGAAGCCGAGCAGCAGCAGCCCGGTCACGGCAAGGGCCACGAACACCGCATCGACCGAGGTGCGGCCCTGCTCCTCCCAGTACACGTCGCGCAGGTAGTAGATGAGCGCGAATTCGTCGAGCACCAGCGCCGCGCCGAGCCCGAACACGGCGGCCAGCGCACTGGTGACGCCGACGCTGCTCTGATACAGCGTCACGAACCCGACGCCGGCGCCGAGCACCAGGATCACCCCGAACACCATGTGGTGGATGTGCACGTCCCCGGCCCGCACATTGCCCGGCCACCAGCGCACCTGTTTGCGGATGAGCCGCACGCTGATTCGGATCAGCAGGAACCCGACGATGAACCCGAGAAGCAGGCATGCCAATGGCAATCTGCCGTGTGCCACCACGACATCTTCCCACCACCGATGTACGCGCATGCCCGTGTCGCCTCCGAAACCCTCGTGCGAACGTCAACCCCCGCCACGCTACCCGCGCCGCCGACCCGCACGGAAAGATCACATGCGGTCGCGCCGTGATTGAGCAACCTTCCAGCCACCATCGAAATGACGACCACCGGTGACTAGGCTCACCACCATGCGACTGAGTACACGAAACCAACTCGATGGAACAGTCACCCAGGTCACCCGCGGCGAGGCCATGGCGGTGGTGCGCATCCGCCTCGCGGGTGGTGACGAGATCACCTCCTCCATCACCCGTGACGCCGCCGACGACCTGGGTCTCGCCGACGGCAAACCCGTCAAGGTCCTCATCAAATCCACCGAGGTCTCCCTCGGCGTCGAATAACCCACCACGAGCACGCCGGGGCGCCCCCGAACCGGGACCGCCTCGGCGTCTTCATTTTTCGGAGCTTCCATGCCGGACGACATCACCTTCGAGCGCGTCGCGCCCGTGATCCCGGTCCTCGACCTCGACGCCGCCCTGGCCCGCTATCGCCGCCTCGGGTTCAGCGTCCACGCCTACGAGGGCGACGCCCGCTACGGCTTCGCCGACCGGGGCCGCGTATCCCTGCACCTCACCGAGTGGGACGAACACGACTCGACACGAACCGCCGCGGCGGTCTACCTCTACGTCTCCGACGCCGACGCGCTGCACGCGGAGTGGGCCGCCGCAGGCCTGCCCGGCCGCCTCACCACCCCGGTCGACACCGATTACGGCCTAAGGGAATTCGGCTACGTCGACCCCGACGGCACCCTGCACCGGGTCGGCTCCCCGCTGAGCTAGCCGGCACATCCCCATGAGACCGGGCTGCGCTCGGTCCCTCGGCGCCATCGCGCTGATCGCTCCGAGTTCCGAAATGGCCGTCCGGCCGAACCCGGGTGGGGGTTCGGCCGGACGGGCGGTTCGGGATCAGCTGGTCAGCGACCGAAGCCGGCGCGGCGGAGGGCGTCGGCCATCGAACCGCTGGGGGCGGGCTGATTGCGGTTGCCGCCGCCCTGACGCTGTCCGCCCTGGCGCTGGCCACCCTGGCCGCCCTGGCCGCCCTGCCGGTTGTCGCGGTTGCCGCCGCGCTGGCCGCCGCCCTGGTTGTTGCGCGGGCCGCGGTCGGCGCGGTCGGGCTTGGCGTTTCCGGGCTCGTCGTCGAGGCGCAGGGACAGGCCGATGCGCTGGCGCTGGACGTCGACCTCGAGCACCTTGACCTTCACGACGTCGCCGGACTTCACGACCTCGCGAGGGTCCTTGACGAAGTTGTGGGACATGGCCGAGACGTGGACCAGGCCGTCCTGGTGGACGCCGATGTCGACGAAGGCGCCGAAGGCGGCCACATTGGTGACGACGCCCTCGAGCACCATGCCGGGCTTCAGGTCGGCGACCTTCTCGATGCCCGCGGCGAATTCTGCGGTCTTGAATTCGGGGCGAGGGTCGCGGCCGGGTTTCTCGAGTTCGGCGATGATGTCGGTGACGGTCGGGACCCCGAACCGCTCATCGGTGAAGTCGGCCGGCCGCAGGGCGCGCAGGGCGGAGGTGTTGCCGATGATCTCCTTCACGCCCTTACCGCTGGCATCGAGGATGCGCCGGACCACGGGGTACGCCTCGGGGTGCACGCCGGAGGTGTCCAGCGGGTCGTCGCCCTCGCGGATGCGGAGGAAGCCCGCGCACTGTTCGAACGCCTTGGGGCCCAAGCGCGGGACATCTTTGAGTGCGGCGCGACTGCGGAATGGGCCGTTGGCATCACGATGCGCCACAATGCTTTCCGCGATCGAGTTGGAAATACCCGAGACCCGGGACAGCAGCGGGACCGAGGCGATGTTGACGTCGACGCCGACGGCGTTCACCGCGTCCTCGACGACCGCGCCCAGCGAGCGGGCCAGCAGGGTTTCGGAGACGTCGTGCTGGTACTGGCCGACACCGATGGACTTCGGGTCGATCTTCACCAATTCGGCCAGCGGGTCCTGGAGCCGGCGCGCGATGGAGACCGCGCCGCGCAGCGACACGTCCATGCCGGGCAGTTCCTGCGAGGCGTATGCGGAGGCCGAGTACACCGACGCGCCCGCCTCCGAGACCACGATCTTGGTGGGCTTGTTCTCGGGGATGCGCGAGATCAGTTCGGCGGCAAGGGCGTCGGTCTCGCGGGAGGCGGTGCCGTTGCCGATGGCGATGAGCTCGACATTGAAGCGGGCGACCAGTGCGCCCAGCACGGCCAGGGACTTCTCGGTCTGCCCCTGCGGCTTGTGCGGGTAGATGACCTCGGTGGCGACCACCTTGCCGGTGGCGTCCACGACGGCGACCTTCACACCGGTGCGGTAGCCCGGGTCCAGGCCCATGGTCGAGCGGGTGCCGGCGGGCGCCGCGAGCAGCAGGTCGCGCAGGTTGGCCGCGAACACGTCGACGGCATCGCGTTCGGCGGACTGCCGCAACCGCATTCGGGTGTCGATGCCCATGCTGACCTGCAGCTTGGTCCGCCACGCCCAGCGCACGGTGTCCAGCAGCCAGGAGTCGGCGGCGCGGCCCTGGTCGGCGATGCCGAACTTGATGGCGATGCGGCCCTCGTAGATCGAGCGCTGCCCGTCCTCGGGCTCCTCGGTGTCGGATTCGAGGTGCAGGTTGAGCACCTCTTCCTTCTCGCCGCGCAGCAGCGCCAGGATGCGGTGCGAGGGCAGCTTGCTGAAGGGCTCGGAGAATTCGAAGTAGTCGGCGAACTTCGCGCCCGCCTCCTCCTTGCCCGCGCGCACCGTCGAGCTCATCTGCCCGCGTTCCCACATGAGCTCGCGCAGTTCACCGACCAGGTCGGCGTCCTCGGCGAAACGCTCCACCAGGATGGCCCGCGCGCCGTCGAGCTGTTCGGCGTTGTACTGCGCGGGATCGGTGGTCGGGTCGGTCAGCAGCGCGTCGGCCACGGGCTCGTGCCCGGCCTCGCGCGCGATCTGCGCCTTGGTGCGCCGCTTGGGCTTGTAGGGCAGGTAGATGTCCTCGAGGCGGGCCTTGGTGTCGGCGAGCATGATCTGCGCGTGCAGCGCCTCGTCCAATTTGCCCTGGCCACGGATGGATTCGATGATCGAGCCCCGGCGCTCGTCGAGTTCACGCAGGTAGCTCAGGCGCTCGTCGAGGGTGCGTAGCTGGGCGTCGTCGAGTCCGCCGGTGACTTCCTTGCGGTAGCGGGCGATGAACGGCACGGTCGACCCGGCGTCCAGTAGTTCGACGGCGGAGCGCACCTGCTCCTCGCGCACCCCCAGCTCGTCGGCGATACGCCGGCCGACGCTGGCGAGGCGGACGGTGCTCTCGGTGCTCGCTGCACCCGTGGATGCGGCACCTGCGGATGCTGCGCTGACGGTTTCGGAGGCTGTCGTCACGCCCGCAGACACTACCGCCGCCACCCGACAGTGCGTGCAAGGCCCACACAGGATTCGGTCATTGCCCCGCCTCTCCGAAACTTCGGCGCCCCGCCGAGAGCCGTCACCCGGGACGCATGCGTGCCTGCGCCGAGTGCCGAATCAAGTCTGGGCGTACCCGGGGAGTTACCCCGATCCTCGCGAAATCAGTTGTTACGTACCGAATTTCACGGTCAGCCGAAATCTCTTGGGGTCGACTTGAATTCGGGGCAGTACACCGAGACGGCCGCGCGGGCAAGCCTTTCCCCGAATCCCCACTGGTCGGTCGCTACAACCGGAGTTCCCGCGCGCAGGTGGGCGCAGATGTCCTTGCCCTCGGCGATCAGGCGCTGCCCGTCCGCGGTGTCCTCATAGCCGGGCGACGCCACCGTCTCGTCGCCCAGGTGACTCAGGAAGAGCACATCGAGGTTGTCCGCGACCGCCTTGCCGCCGCCGAATATCGCGGCGAACAGGGCCAGCCCGGCCAGCGTCGCGCTGAGAAATCCTCTGGTTTCACCCATGATCGACCCTCCTTCACGCATGGCCCAGGTTATCCGGTAGGAGATCGGGCCTGCGTTCGGCCGTGCGGCGCAGCGACTGTTCGTGCCGCCACCCGGCGATCTTGGCATGGTTGCCGGACAACAGGATTTCGGGGACGTCGAGGCCGCGCCAGGACACCGGGCGGGTGTAGGAGGGGCCTTCCAATAGACCGTCGGAGAACGAATCCTGTTCGTGGGATTGCTGATTGCCGAGGACCCCCGGGATCAGCCGGACGAACGCCTCGGTCATGACCAGCACGGCGGCCTCGCCGCCGATGAGCACGTAGTCGCCGATGCTGACCTCTTCGACGCGTACCCGGCGCGCGGCATCGTCGAAGACGCGCTGGTCGATGCCCTCGTAGCGGCCGCAGGCAAAGACAATGTGCTGTTCGGCGGACCACCGTTGCGCGGTCTCCTGCGTGAACGGCACGCCCGCCGGAGTCGGCACCACCAGGAGCGCGTCGTCCGGGCACACCTCGTCGAGGGCGTCGCCCCACACGGTCGGCTTCATGACCATGCCCGGCCCGCCGCCGTACGGGGTGTCGTCCACCGACTTGTGGACGTCGTGGGTCCAGCGGCGCAGGTCGTGCACCTCCACCTCGAGCAGACCCTTGTCGATCGCCTTGCCCAGCAAGGCCGCTCGCATCGGCTCGAGGTATTCGGGGAAGATCGTGACTACGTCGATTCGCACGCCGCTACTCCGGGTCCAGCAGGCCCTCGGGCGGGTCGATGACGATCAGGCCGTCGGCGACCGACACCGTCGGCACCATGGCGAGCACGAACGGCACCAGGATCTCCCGGCCCGCGGGCGGGAACGCGTCCCCGGCCTTGATCGAAAGCAGTTCTCCCGCAGCGGAATGCAGCACCTCGTTGACGGTGCCGACCTGGGTGCCATCGCCGAGTTCGACGCGCAGGCCCTCGAGTTCGTGATCGTAGTACTCGTCCGGATCCTCCGACGGCGGCAGATCCGCGGAGTCCACCACGAACAGCATGCCCCGCAACGCATCCGCGGCCGTGCGGTCGGCGACGCCGTCCAGACGCAGGAGAAGCCGGCCCGAGTGCTCCCGGACCGACTCCACTTCGAATTCCTGCGCCTGATTCGCGCGCGGCAGCTTCCCCTTCAGGACGCTGCCGGGCGCGAACCGCAGTTCCGGCTCGTCGGTGCGGACTTCTACGACGAGTTCGCCACGCACACCGTGTGACTTGGCGACCCGCCCGACGACCAGTTCCATCTACTGATCCGTGTCGACCACGTCGACGCGAATGCCCTTACCGCCGATCCCGGCGACCAGGGTGCGCAGGGCGGTCGCGGTACGACCGCCGCGACCGATCACCTTGCCCAGATCATCCGGGTGCACGTGCACCTCGACGGTCCGGCCCCGACGGCTGGTGATCAGCTCGACGTGGACGTCGTCGGGATTGGCGACGATGCCGCGCACCAGGTGCTCGACAGCATCGGCGACAACGGCACTCATTACTCGGCGGCTTCGGTGGTGGCCTCAGCGGTCTCGGCCTCGGCGGCTTCGTCCTTCTTGGCGGCCTTCTTCTTGGGGGTGACGGCCTCGGCGACCGGCTCGTTCTCGGCGGCGGCCAGCGCGGCGTTGAACAGGTCCAGCTTGGACGGCTTCGGGGCCTTGGTCTTCAGGGTGCCCTCGGCGCCCGGCAGGCCCTTGAACTTCTGCCAGTCGCCGGTGATCTCCAGCAGACGCTTCACCGGCTCGGTCGGCTGCGCGCCGACACCCAGCCAGTACTGAGCGCGCTCCGAGTCGATCTCGATGAGCGACGGCTCTTCCTTCGGGTGGTACTTGCCGATGGACTCGATGGCGCGGCCGTCACGACGAGTACGGGCGTCGGCGATGACGACGCGGTACTGCGGGTTGCGGATCTTGCCCATACGGGTCAGCTTGATACGAACAGCCATGAGCTGATGCCTTTCAAATGGTTGGTCACGTCGCAATTCAGCAGCCCACACGAGGTGGACCCGGTTTTGCGTCAAGTGCTGTGACCGCCGCGCGGTACGGAACCGGAGACGGGCTGACACTGTCCTCGATGAGGACGGTCGTCCATTCTGCCAGAGCACGGGCGGCCCGGAGAAATCGCCCCGACCCGGCCCCGGAAACACCACAGCCCACCGGGTACGACCCCGATGGGCTGCGTCTCACGCAGAGCCTACGGCTGAACCGGGCCGGGCCCGGAGCTCCCGGACGTCAGCAGCTTCACGATCAAACCGGCCAACACGCTAATGGCCAGGGTTTCGATAGACCCCACGGTCATCTCCTCATCGAGTCGAAACAACAAACGTCTGAAGCATGACCGATTCACTTTAAATGCGCAGCCGAATCGCCAGACCCGCACAACCGCCCCCGCACCTGCGGCACACCCGGATCGTGATGCGGAACTTGGCGGGTCGTCTCAGCGGCCGGAGTTCAGCGGTGGCTGGTGACCGGGTCGCGGCGGTTGTAGACGCGGCCGCGTAATACCACCCAGGCGGGGGTGGCGAGGGCGGCCAGGTTTTCTCGTGGGTCCTCCTGGTACACAACGAAATCGGCGGGGGCTCCGGGTTCGATGCCTGGGCGGCCGAGCCAGGTGCGGGCGTGCCAGGACGAGGCGCCGAGGGCGTTGTGGGGGGTGAAGCCGGCGCCGGCGAGGGCGGCGATCTCGTCGGCGATGCGGCCGTGGCGGATGGAGCCGCCGGCGTCGGTGCCGGTGTAGATGGGGACACCGGCCTCGTGGGCCTTGGCGACGGTGGCGCGGGAGCGGCGGTGCAGGTCGCGCATGTGGGCGGCGTAGGTGGGGAATTTGGTTGCGCCGTCGGCGATTCCGGGGAAGGTGTCGATATTGATGAGGGTGGGGACGAGGGCGGTGCCGTGGGCGGCCATCAGGGCGATGGTGTCGTCGGTGAGGCCGGTGCCGTGCTCGATGCAGTCGATGCCGGCGTTCAGCAGGCCGGGCAGGGCGTCCTCGCCGAAGACGTGGGCGGTGACGCGGGCGCCCTCGCGGTGGGCCGCGTCGATGGCGGCCTTCAGGATGTCGTCGGACCACAGTGGGGCGAGGTCGCCGATCCCGCGGTCGATCCAGTCGCCGATGATCTTGACCCACCCGTCGCCGCGGCGGGCCTGCTCGGCGACGATCTCGGGCAGATCGCGCTCGTCGTCGAGTTCGATACCGAGTTCGCGGACGTAGCGCCGGGGGCGGGCGATGTGGCGGCCCGCGCGGATGATGCGCGGGAGGTCGTCGCGGTCGTCGATGAAACGGGTGTCGATGGGCGAGCCCGCATCCCGCAGCAGCAAGGCGCCCGCGTCCCGCTCGACCTCGGCCTGGGCGATCGCGCCCGCCGAATCCTCGTGTCCGCCGCCGTATTTGATGCCGACATGGCAGTGGGCGTCGACCAGGCCGGGCACGATCCAGCCGGAGGCCTGCACGGTGTCGGCGTCGGGAATCGGCTCCGCCGAGATCCGGCCGTCACGCACCCACAGGTCGCGGACTTCGTCATCGGGTAGGACCACGCCGCGGAAATGCAGCCGCATGCCGACCTCCTCGCCTGGACGGTATGTCTCGACACGAATCCGGGTCCACTATCGCATCAGTCGTCGAGCACGGTGATATCGGTGCGCTCCCGGCAAAGCCCGCGAATGGCGTCCAGCCCGGCCGCGATCACCGGATGCTCGGCGCTGCCCCGCCGCACCGCGGACAGGTGACGGCGGACCGGGACCGGATCGTCGTGCAACGGAACACGCACCACCGCCAGCTCCGGCGGCAGGAACGCGAGCCGGGGCACCAGACTCACCCCGAATCCGTGCGCCACCATCGCCGCCACACCCGGGAAATCGACCGCCTGCCCAGCGATCCGGGGCGTGAACGCGGCCGCGGCGCAGGCGGCCGACACCACCAGGTGATGGGTGATGCGCGCACGCCCGGTAATCCACGGCTCGGTCGCCGCCTCGGTCAGGGCCACGCTGTCGCACCCGGCGAGTGAATGCCCCACGGGCACAAGCAGATCCAACGGCTCGGCCAGCAGCGGACGCTGCTCGAACCGCAGGTCGTCGGGCGCGGGGCTGCCGCGGCCGCGGTCACCGTGCCGTGCTCACGCAGTACCCGCAGGGCCTGCAACCGAGGATCGATCATGTGGCAATTCCGAACGATTCGCTACGAAAACTTTCGATGGATCGAGACTACCGTCTCCGCGAAGACTGGCCCCATGACCGAATCGGACCGACAGTGTCGCCACTGCGGCTGGCCCACAGCCCAACCCTTCCAAGTCCTTTCGCGCCACCGTACCTCCGAGGGCATCGTCAGCTACACCCGCTGCGCCTGTGGCGCCGTGCGTATGCACCTGTGGCGCCCGTCTCCCTCGATCATCCGAGCACCACCGCCACCCCCGTAGCGACCAGTTCGGGGTCGAGCGCGTTCGGAGTCGATTGGGATCCGGGCATGATCACCACCTCGGCCAACCCCTGCCTGCCGATCTGACTTCTCCGCGGCGATCACTGCCGGGCGAAATCACCCAGCAGGCTCGACAGGTCGTGCCGGACCGGCAGCCCGTGCCCGGGAACCAGAATTCCGGCCTCCAGCGTGCAGAGCGCGCGGGCGCTCGCGAGCGTCCCCGCCTCATCGTGGTTGAACACGCTCGGGAGAAGTTGCAGTCCGGTCTCGAGCAACAGGGGGTGACCGGTGACCAGGGCGTCGCCGGAGAACAGCACACCCTCGGACGGCATCAGATACGCCGTGTGACCGTTGGTGTGACCGGGCGTCGGCACCTCGACGAAACCGCCGGGTAGCGCCGCCAGGGTGTCGGCGTCAGCGGTGCGAGCGGTCGGCACGGTCATCCCGATGTGACCGACGCAGGCGCGCAGGGTCTGCGCGACCCAGACCGCCCCGCGCCGAGTCCGCAACTGCCGCACCATGTCCACGGGCGTGATCTGTTGCAGGTACTCACGTTTGGCGTGCCGGACCTCCTCGGCGCCGGTGTAGACCGGCACGCCCAGGCGTTCGACCAGGGTCGGAATCGCACCCATGTGGTCGAGGTGCGCATGGGTCAGCAGCACCGCGGCGACATCGCCGAGCTCGTGCCCGATCTGGCGCACCGAACTCAGCACCGACTCGGTGTCGGCGGGATATCCGGCGTCCACGACCGTCACACCGCGCTCGTCACTGACCAACGCCCAGTTGACGTTCGTACCCGCGACGACGTAGACGGAATCGGAAACCTGGTCGATTTTCACGTACCGCTCCTCAGCGTTGGATTCGGTGATCGATCACGGCCGGATTCGATGTTCGATGACGCCGATGCCGTCGATCTCCAGGCGCAGCTCGTCGCCCGGAGCCAGCCAGCGGCCCACTTCCATACCACTGCCACCCGGCAGGGTGCCGGTGGCCAGCAGCTCACCCGGATACAGCTGCTCGGAGCGCGAGACATGCGCGATGGCCTCACCGAGCGAGAAGCGCATGCCCCCGGTCCCGGTGCGGGACACCGTCTCCCCATTGATCGCCACCGTGGCCGTGAGCCGATCGAGCCGGTCGGCCACCGCCGCACCGGCGACCGCCGTCCCGGACATCGAGCTGACGAAATGCTTGGACTTCTGCGGCCCGAAACCCGACCGCATTTCCGCCAATTGCACATCCCGCGCCGAGAAGTCGTTGACGACCACCACCGCCGCGATCGCGGCCAGCGCCTGCTCCGGCGACGCGTCGCGCAGCGGAGCGCCCAGCACCACCCCGAGTTCGAGCTCGAAATCCAGTGCGCGACTGTAGGCGGGCGGCGCGATCGGGACACCCGAGGGCACGATGGTCAACGCATTGGACAGGTAGTAGATGGGCTGGGCGTACCAGAGCCGGTGCGGCCGGTAGGCCGGGAACGTCCGTCGGGTCAGCGTCTCGAACGCCTGCCCGAGCCGGTATCCGGCGGGCAGGAACCGGCGGGCCATCCCCCGCGCGGCGTCCACGGCATGCTTCTCGTAGAGCATGAAGTCCCGGAACGAGACCGGGCACACCGGCAGTACCGTGGCCCCGTCGGCGAGCTCCAGGCGCTCGTAGCGGGCCAGCTCGAACTCCTCGGTCCAGGCCGAGGGCACGAGATCGGCCGCGCCGCCATCGGATTCGCCGACCGTCGTCCACCCGCCGCCGGTGTCGATCTGGGGGAGGATGCGCCGCCGGCCGCGGTCGAGGGTGCGGCGCAGGCGCGGGAGCGGGAGCGGGAGCGGGAGCGGGGTGGGTTCGGTCATCGCATCACCGGTTCTGCCGCGTCGGAGGACACCAAGTGGTCACGGGGGAACCGTACCGATAATTCCGACCATTGCACGGCATGACCCATGGCGCAGTGGTCGTCGTCGGCGTACACGTCGAGCACGGTCGAACTCCCGCCCGGCACCGACGCGCGTATGGCCCTGGAAGTGCTCATCGCACCGATCCACTTCAGTGCCATGCTCACCCGCGAACCCGCCGACGCGGACTACATCGTCCGCCCGGCCGGATACGTGACCCGAGCCCTCGGACCCACGCACGACTGAGCGCCGACCCGCATCACCCCGGGCCCGGAACGCACGATAACCCCTGGCCGGGAACGCAATTCGGCCCCGCCCGGGTGGGGCGGGGCCGAATCAGGTTCGCGCGGATCAGTTCTTGGGGAATTTCAGTTTCGAGAGGTCGAAACCTTCCAGACCCGGCGGCAGCTCGTTGAGACCGGCGGGGAGGTCGGAGAGGTCGGGCATGCCGGCGGGCATACCGCCCGGGAGGCCGGGCATGCCGGGGAAGCCGCCGCGCACCTTCGGCGGAGTCGGGCCACGCCCGCCCTTCTTGCCCTTCTTGCCCTTCCTGGTGTTCTTGCCGCCACGGCCCGCACCCGGCAGGCCGAACTGCCGGGACATCGCGCCCATCATCTTCCTGGCCTCGAAGAACCGGTCGACCAGCTGGTTGACGTCGGACACCGCGACGCCCGAGCCATTGGCGATGCGCAGGCGGCGGGAGGCATTGATGATCTTGGGGTTGGCGCGCTCGGCGGGGGTCATGCCACGGATGATGGCCTGCACCCGGTCGAGCTGCTTGTCGTCGACCTGGGCCAGCACGTCCTTCATCTGCCCCGCGCCGGGCAGCATGCCCAGCAGGTTGCCGATCGGGCCCATCTTGCGGATGGCCAGCATCTGCTCGAGGAAGTCCTCGAGGGTCAGCTCACCCGAGCCGATCTTGCGGGCGGCCTCCTCGGCCTGCTTGGCGTCGTAGACCTGTTCGGCCTGCTCGATCAGGGTGAGCAGGTCGCCCATGCCGAGGATGCGGCTGGCCATGCGGTCGGGATGGAAGACATCGAAGTCCTCGAGCTTCTCGCCGGTGGAGGCGAAAAGGATGGGCTGGCCGGTGATTTCACGCACCGACAGGGCCGCACCACCGCGGGCGTCACCGTCGAGCTTGGTGAGCACGACACCGGTGAAGCCGACGCCGTCGCGGAAGGCCTCGGCGGTGGCGACCGCGTCCTGACCGATCATGGCGTCGAGGACGAACAGGGTCTCGTCGGGGTTGACGGCGTCGCGGATGCCCGCGGCCTGCCGCATGAGCTCCTCATCGATACCGAGGCGACCGGCGGTGTCGACGATGACCACGTCGTACTGCTTGGTCTTCGCCTCTTCGATACCGGCGCGCGCCACATCGATCGGGTCGGAGGCCGAGACGCCCAGCGGGTTCTCGCCGCCGCCGATGGAGGTGCCCGGGTGCGGCGCGAAGACCGGCACCCCGGCCCGCTCGCCGACCACCTGCAGCTGGGTGACCGCGCCGGGACGCTGGAGGTCACAGGCCACCAGCAGCGGCGTATGTCCCTGCGCCTTCAGCCATTTGGCGAGCTTGCCCGCGAGGGTGGTCTTACCGGCACCCTGCAGACCGGCCAGCATGATGACGGTCGGCGGATTCTTGGCCAGCCGCACCCGCCGGGTCTCGCCGCCGAGGATATTGATGAGCTCCTCGTTGACGATCTTGACGACCTGCTGCGCCGGATTCAGGGCGGCGGACACCTCGGAGCCCTTGGCCCGCTCCTTGATCTTGGCGATGAAGCCGCGCACCACGGGCAGCGCCACGTCGGCCTCGAGCAGCGCCAGCCGGATCTCACGGGCGGTCGCGTCGATGTCCGCCGGCGACAGGCGTCCCTTGCCACGCAGATCCTTGAGGGCACCGGCCAACCGGTCGGAAAGGGATTCGAACACCGATGCTCCTGATCTCGAGGGACGTCACTCGAGATACCAGGGTAGTGGGATCCGCGTGATGCCGTTGCGCCAGGCTCGGACCTGCGCGAACGGGGCGACGCGGCAAGCGGTTCCGGGCGGCTATTCCAGCGAGCGGGGACGCGGGCCGGGCCGCCGCAGATCATGGTTCTCGGTGGCGACCATACCGACCGCCTCGCGGGCGGTGAGGCCCAGTTCCAGGGCGAGCCCGTCCAGCAACGCCCATTCGGCGTCGGAGGGCGCCTGGTCGGCGACGGTGGACGCGATGGTCATCGCGGTCACCGCCTGTTGGCCGCTCAGGGTGCGCCCCGGCAGCCAGGAGACCACCCAGCGATCACCACCGACGCAGCGGGCGATGTGTGCGGTCAAATCGCTGGTCATCATCGACGCGGATACGACTTCGATTGCCACCGACCTGCTCCCCTCATGCTCGCGACAGCTTGGGACCTCCGGATCGACCTTGCACGCGAATACTAGGGTGTGACTCCGATCACCCGATCGGTATTACAGCAAATCTCCTGCAACATTCTGATTAACCGGCAAACGTGCGGTTTGTCCGCTAATCCCGGTTCCTGGCGAACAATTGGTAAACCGCCGGGAGATCCGATTCAGCTGTCCGATTCGAGAGGTTTCTTCGGTTGTTGCGGCGGCACCACCGTCAGCACCGCCGCCTCGATCTCCGCCCGCCGCCCGGGCGTGTCGGAAACGCCCAGATCCAGGCAGAACGAGTCGATGACCGCCGAACCCATGGTCACCACCTTCGCCCAGCAGACATTCACCCCGGCCTCGGCCAGCGCCGCGGCCAGCCGGCTCAGCAACCCGATCCGATCCTCGGCACGCAATTCCAGCAGCACCCGGCCCGGATCGGCGGTCTCGTGCCAGAACACCCGCGGCCGCGCCTGCGCGAACGGCCTCGGCTGGGCGCCGCCCGCATCGCGCTCCTTACGGGCCAGCACCGAGGCCAGATCCAGATCGCCGTTGATGGCGCGGATCAGTTCCTGGCGCAGCAGGCCCGGGTCCGGCGGATCACCGAAACGCGGTGCCACGACGAAGGTATCGATGGCCGAGGCGCCCACACTGGCGAGTTCGGCCGACAGCACCCGCAGCGAATGCACGGCCAGCACACCCGCCGCATCGGAGAGCAGACCCGGATTGTCGGGCGCGACCACGGTGACCACATGGTGGTAGCGGCTCTCTCCCGGCTTCAGATCCACGTGCACGCCACCGGATTCCGCGCGGGCGCGCAGCTCGTCGGGAATCGGGGTCGGCTCGGGCAGGGCGTAGCCCGCCATGGCCGTGCGGCAGTTGCGCACGAGATCGCCGATGAGCGAGGCCTTCCAGTCGTTCCACACGCCGGGCCCGGTGGCCAGCGCGTCGGCCTCGGCCAGGGCGTGCAGCAGCTCCAGCAGCTGCGGGTCACCGTCGAGGGCGTCGATCACCATCTTCACGGTGTCGGAATCGGTGATGTCGCGCCGCGTGGCCGTGTCGGGCAGCAGCAGGTGGTGGCGCACCACACCCGCGAGCGTCTGCACGTCGGAAGGCCACAGCCCCAGGCGATTTCCGATGGAAACGGCCAGCTCCGCACCGACCACGCTGTGATCCTCGGTGCGGCCCTTGCCGATATCGTGCAGCAGCGCACCCAGCAGCAGCAGGTCCGGGCGGGCGACCCGGGTGGACAGCGCCCCGGCCTGGGCGACGGTCTCCATGAGATGACGGTCCACGGTCCAGGTGTGCATGGCATCGCGCGGCGGCAGGTCGCGCACCACGCCCCATTCCGGAAAGAGCCTGCCCCACAGGCCCGTCCGGTCCAGCGCCTCCACGGCATCGACGGCGCCGCGGCCCGTGCCCAGCAGGACCAGCAGGTCGTTGAGGGCTTCCTTGGGCCACGGCTCGCGTAGCTCGGGCGCGTCCTCGCCGAGCCGGTTGAGCGTGGTCGCCGACATCGGCAGCCCGGTCTGCGCCGAGGCCGCGGCCACCCGCAGGATCAGCCCGGGATCGCGCTGCGGCCGGGCATCGCGGGCGAGCACCACCTCCCCGGAGTGTTCGACCACCCCCTCATCGAGTGGTCGGCGTACCGGGGCGCGGCGCAAGCGCGCGAGCCCGCGCCGTGGCAGCGCGTTCCCTGCGGTCCGCAGCCCGACGTCGGTGGAGTAACTCACCGTGCGGGCCGCATCACTGAGCGTGCGGGCCAGATCGAAGCGATCCCCGATGCGCAGGGCCGCCCCGATCTCGTCGGCGTCCTGAGCCCGCAACTGGTCACGGGCCCGGCCCGCCACCCGGTGCAATTCGGTGCGGACATCCAGCAGGCGGCGATGCGCCTGCTGCAACCCGCCACCGGGCACATCCGGACCGAGCCCCGGCATGGCGTCGGTCAGTTGTGCGATGGCGAGCGCGTCCAGCAGCTGGATGTCCCGCAGCCCGCCGCGCCCGTTCTTGAGATCGGGCTCGGCGCGGTGCGCGACGTCTCCGCTTCTGCGCCAGCGGGTTTGGGCCTGTTCGATCAGGGCGTCGAAGCGGGACCGAATTCCGGCGCGCCAGTCCCGGCGTACGCCGCTGATGAGCAGGTTGCTCAGGCCGTCGTCGCCCACGATGTGCCGGGCCTCGAGCATGCCGAGGGCGGCGGTGAGATCGTCGGCGGCCACGCGCAGCGCCTGCGGGACGGTGCGCACGCTGTGATCGAGCTTGATGTGGGCGTCCCACAGCGGATACCAGAGCTGATCGGCGACCTCGGCGACCCGATGCGGATCGACGTCGTCGTAGAGCAGCACCAGATCCAGGTCGGAGTAGGGCAGCATTTCCCGGCGGCCCAGTCCGCCCACGGCGACGAGGGCGAGCCCGCTGTCGGCGGTGATGCCGACCTCATGGCCCTTGGTGGTCAGCCACAGCTCGTAGAGATCCACCAGCGCTTCCCGCAGCGCCTCGGGGTCCAGACGGGACGCACGGCCATTGGCGCTGTGCTCCGCGAGCAGTTGGTTGCGGGCCCGG
Organism: Nocardia sp. NPDC059228; assembly: GCF_042754245.1. Lineage (NCBI taxonomy): Bacteria > Bacillati > Actinomycetota > Actinomycetes > Mycobacteriales > Nocardiaceae > Nocardia > Nocardia sp. NPDC059228. Next base: position 144,226 of record NZ_JBHZAL010000008.1, read on the forward strand.
ACCAGGTCCGAGGCTCCGCCGGAAACCTGCTCGGCCTCGGTTCTGTCGTCGCGTTCCTGCTGGAAACCCACAACCCACCACCCATCTGAATTCAGTTCTTCGCCGCACATGGGGGCGGCCCCGCCACCGCCGGTTCGACACCGACGGTGGCCAGGGCCGCCACTGGTTCCGCTGCTCCGGTTACCGCTTACAGAGCGTCGGAACCGCGTTCGCCGGTGCGCACCCGGACGATGGCGTCGACCGGGGTCACCCAGACCTTGCCGTCGCCGATCTTGCCGGTGCGGGCGGCCTCCACGATGACCTCGACGACCTTGTCGACGGAGGCGTCGTCCACGACCACCTCGACCCGAACCTTCGGGACGAAGTCGACGGAGTACTCGGCACCGCGGTAGACCTCGGTGTGGCCCTTCTGGCGACCGTAACCCTGAACCTCGCTGACGGTCATGCCGAGCACGCCCGCCTGCTCCAGGCCGGTCTTCACGTCCTCCAGGGTGAACGGCTTCACGATCGCAGTGATCAGTTTCATTTTCGTCATGCCTCCTTGACGGCGGCGGTGCGCGCCGCACCACCCACAGCAGCGAAATCGTATGCCGTTTCAGCGTGATCCGACTCGTCCATGCCGACGAACTCCTCTTCCTCGCTCGCGCGGAGGCCGATGGTGAACTTGATGGCGAACGCGATGATCAGCGTCACGATGAACGAGAAGGCAAGCACCACACCGGCTCCCGCGGCCTGACGCCACAGCTGGTCGAAACCGCCGCCGTAGAACAGACCCGCGACATGGGCCGGCGCCTCCTTGGTGGCCACCAGGCCGACCATCAGGGTGCCGATGATGCCGCCGACCAGGTGGACGCCCACCACGTCGAGCGAGTCGTCGAAGCCCAGCTTGAACTTCAGGCCGACGGCCAGGGCGCAGGCCACACCGGCGACCGCGCCGATGGCCAGCGCGCCGAGGACGTTCACCGAGGAGCAGGACGGGGTGATGGCGACCAGACCCGCGACGACGCCGGACGCGGCGCCCAGCGAGGTGGCGTGGCCGTCACGCAGCTTCTCCACGAGCAGCCAGCCGAGCATGGCCGAGCAGGTGGCGAAGGTGGTGGTCAGGAAGGTGGAACCCGCGGTGCCGTTGGAGGACAGCGCCGAACCGGCGTTGAAGCCGAACCAGCCGAACCACAGCAGACCGGCGCCGAGCATGACGAAGGGCAGGTTGTGCGGACGCATCGGGGTCTTCGGCCAGCCCTTGCGCTTACCCAGGACGAGGCAGAGGGCCAGCCCCGCGGCACCGGCGTTGATGTGGACCGCGGTACCACCGGCGAAGTCGATCACGTGCAGCTTGTTGGCGATCCAGCCGCCCTCGTGAATGACATTGCCGTCGGAGTCGGTGGCGTTGAAGTCGAAGACCCAGTGCGCGACCGGGAAGTAGACGATCGTGGCCCAGACCGCGGCGAACAGCGCCCAGGCGCCGAACTTCAGGCGGTCGGCGACCGCGCCCGAGATCAGGGCGACGGTAATGATCGCGAACATCAGCTGGAACGCCACGAACACGGTCATCGGAATGTGGGTGTTACCGGCCAGCGGGATCCCGACGACCTTGGTCGGATCGGAATCCGCGACCGCGTCGGCACCGATCAGGCCCTTGAGCCCGAAGAACTGCTTCGGGTTGCCGATCAGTCCGAACTTGTTGTCGCCGAACGCTGCCGAGAATCCGAAGATTGCCCATAGCACGCCGACGATGCCCATGGCACTGATGCTCATCATGATCATGTTGAGCACGTTCTTGCTACGGACCATGCCGCCGTAGAAGAACGCGAGCCCCGGGGTCATTAAAAGCACCAATGCCGAACTCGCCAACATCCAGGCTGTGTCGCCGGTGTTCGGCAAATCAACGATGGGGTACGCCACCTTTGTCCTCCTCATCTCTGGCCCCGCAGCAACCTGCGAATAAGCCTGCAATGAGATTCACCAGTCGGTGTTTCAACCGTGATCCTGCGGCGTTTCGCCTAGGTGAACGGGTGAGCTTGCAGTGTTGCGGTCACGTTTCCGAAACCGCACCGCTGTTATGACGACCGGGTGAGGATGATGTTGATCTCGGTATCGATGCAGTTCAGTAGCGGTTAACCGAGCAGGGCGTCGACGAAGGCGCCCGGTTCGAAGGGTGCGAGGTCGTCGGCGCCCTCTCCCAAACCGACCAGTTTGACCGGAACGCCCAGCTCATGCTGCACCTGGAAGACGATGCCGCCCTTGGCGGTTCCGTCCAGCTTGGTCAGCGCGACACCGGTGATGTCCACGACGTCGGCGAAGACCCGCGCCTGCATCAGGCCGTTCTGGCCGACCGTGGAGTCGAGCACCAGGATGACCTCGTCCACCGCGGCCTTCTTCTCCACCACACGCTTGACCTTGCCCAGCTCGTCCATCAGGCCGGTCTTGGTGTGCAGGCGACCGGCGGTGTCGATGAGCACCACGTCCACGCCGCGATCGATACCGGCCGACACCGCGTCGAAAGCGACGGCCGCGGGATCCGCGCCCTCCTTACCGCGCACGGTCTCCGCTCCCACGCGCTCACCCCAGGTCTGCAGCTGATCGGCGGCCGCGGCACGGAAGGTGTCGGCCGCGCCCAGCAGCACGCGGCGGCCGTCGGCCACCAGCACACGCGCCAATTTGCCGGTGGTGGTGGTCTTTCCGGTGCCGTTCACGCCCACGACCAGCAGGATCGACGGGTGATCGGCGTGCGGCAGGGCACGGATGGAGCGATCCAGCTCGGGTCGGAGCGCGTCGACGAGCACCTCGCGCAGCAGGGCGCGCGCGTCGGCGGCGGTGCGGATGCTGCGGGCGGCCATCTCCTGGCGCAGCCGCTCCACGACGGCGGTGGTGGTGGCGGTACCCAGGTCGGCCATGACCAGGGTGTCCTCGATCTCCTCCCAGGAGTCCTCGTCCAGATCACCACCACCCAGCAGGCCGAGCAGCGACTTGCCGACGGCGTTCTGGGAGCGGGACAGGCGACCGCGCAGCCGGGTCAGCCGACCCGCGGTGGGCTCGATCTCGGCGATGGCCGGGACTGCCGCCTCGGCGGGGGGCGCGGTGACAGGCGCGCCCGCGTGCGCGGCGATAGCGGCCTCGGCGGCAGCGGCCACCTCGGCGGCGGCGACGGCGGCCTCGGCGGCCTCCTCGGCGGCGGCCTCTTCCGACGCGGGGTGCTCGACGACATCCCCGGCGGCGGTATCGGCCGCGGTCTCACCGGCCTGCTCGGCGGCCTCGACCGCCGCGGCTCGGGCGCTGTCCTCGGCGTTCTCGAGCGACTGCGTGGCCGCCTCACCCGCGTCGGCGGCCTCGGCGGCCGGGGCGGATTCGGTGGTGACGGGCTCGGTGGGCGCGACGGGCTCGGGGGGCGTGACGTGCTCGGTGGCCGGAGCGAGCTCGGGGCCCTGGACCGGGTCGGGGAGGCGGACATTGGTGATGGTCCGCTTGGCGGCGTCGCGCGGGACGGCGGCGTCGTCACCGACGTGCGGCTGTCCCTCGTCGTCGGTGCGCTCGGGCGGGAGCGGCAGCGGTTGCGGCTTGGGTTTGGCGGCGGGCGCCTGTTCGCGCTCGGCGGTGCCGCTGCCCTGGCTGAAGTTGAATCCGCTCGAGGCCTGATATCCGCCCGACCGGTCGGTCACCTCCTTGGTCTCGGTGACCTCCGGGGTCAGCGAGATCCGGCGGCGCTTGTTCAGGGCGTAGCCGGCAACCAGCGCCACGAGCAGCACCGCCGCGATCGCGGCGATGAGAATCCACAGTTCAGCAGTCGTCACGCCCCCATCCTTTCAGAGGCACCTGCATTGCCGGATTCACATACCTACCGACGCGTCGCAGGGCAGTGTCGTCTATCACACAGCGATGCCGTGTGGCGCGGAGACACGCCGGGTAGGGGCCTGGAAATCCCAGCAACTACCAACCGGTCTGCTCGAGAACGTGCCACAGTGCGGAAGGAGCGGCGAATGCGACACCGAGACAATAGGATCGGCGACGTGACCGATCGAAATGTGCTTGGGGGACCGCTGGAGGAGTGCGGCACCGATCCTCTCACCGGCTTCTACCGGGACGGATGCTGCAGCACCGGTCCCGAGGATTTGGGCAGCCACACCGTCTGCACCGTGGTGACGGCGGAATTCCTGGAGCACCAGAAGTCGATCGGCAACGATCTCGTCACTCCGCGGCCCGAGAACAACTTCCCGGGCCTGCAACCGGGCGACAGGTGGTGTGTGGTGGCCGTGCGCTGGCTGCACGCCCACGAGGACGGGGTGGCCGCGCCAGTGGTGCTGGCCGCCACCCACGAGAACGCCCTCGAGGTGGTGCCCATGGAAACCCTGCGCAAGTACGCCGTCGACGTCCCCGACGACGTCAGCGACCTGCTCTGAGACCCTGTCGCAGCCGGCTCAGCCGCCGGTGTGCAGCCCGTTGTCGCTACCCCTGCGCAACAATGCCTCTGTGGCGCTGCGCAATTCGACGCGAGCGGCGCACAGCTGCGGGTCCGAGGCGAAGGCCACGCGGTCGGCGCCGGCGTGCAGGGGGCCGTGGAGGACCTGCAGGGTGATGGAGCCGGCGACAGCGCCGAAGAACAGGGCGATCAAGGCGGGGCGCTCACCGGCCAGGGTGAGAGCGAGCGCGGCCTGACCGCCGAACACGGCCGCGGTGGCCGCCGAGAGCACCAGCGAGTGGGTCATGTCGGCGCGCAGCGCCTCGCCCTCGTCGTAGGCGTCCACCACGGCGATGCCCAGGCCCAGCACCACCAGGTCGGCCGCGATCACCGACAGCATGGCCGTGCGCGGCAGGACGTTGAGCCCCAACAGGATCAGGGCCGCGCTGAGCCCGAGCAGCAGCGCGCCGATGGTCAGCAGGCCGGCCGCCGACCGCCGCGAATCCTCGGACCATTCGGCGTGCTGTCCCAGCATCCCGAGCATGGTGCCGAGCAGCGCCAGCAGGGTGAGCGCGCCGAGCAGATACCCGGCGGGCAGGAAGCCGCCCGCGGCGGGCATGGCCAGCAGGGCGCACAGCGGCAGCAGCCCGGCCCGCCACCAGCGGTCCACGCGCTCGACGGCATTGAGGGGCAGCAGCCGCACGAAGACTCCGCTGAAGGCCAGCACCGGCGCGCACACCAGCACGATCCGCGGACCGTCGAACCAGGAGTTGCCGCCGGCCAGCCGATCCGCCACCACGGCCGCGGCGAATGCCAGCAGCCCGATGGCAGCCCTGCGTAACAACGGCTTTCGCGGATCCCGCGCCAGTAGATACAAACCGAGCCACCATGCGACACCGAACGTCGCGGCCGACACCCAAACCACGCAGGGAGCGTACTTCCCCACTGGCCTGTTGCGGGTCCATACGAAGACGCCAAATATGGCCTTCTACCAGTATTTTTCGCCTCTGCACCCGCCTCGTCACACCTTCGCATCCGTTCGGACACACCCAGGTCACGAAGTGCCCCAACACCTTTCAGTGGGGGCCGATTAGGGGCTCATGCGGGGGTGGCGTGGCGACGACGATGTGCCTTCTGACGGCAGGCGGCGGAGCAGTAGCGGGCCGGGCGGCCGGTGCCGGTCGGGTGGATCGGGGTGGCGCAGATCGGGCAGTGCGGCGTTTCGTCACACGCCGTGGTTTCGTCACGGGGCGCGGGCGGGTTCCGGAGTTTCGTCACGGTGCCGGACACCGGCCGGGCCCGCATGGAGTCCAGGACCAGGGCGGCGGGGCGGGACAGCTCGCTACCCGGGCTGAGGCGTTGGATGGCAACACATCCCGTGAACAGCGCCAGCACGTCGGAGAGCGCGAGGTCCGGGCGGACCGCGCCGGCACGCTGCGCGGCGACCAGCAGATCATCGAGGGCGGTGTGGAAGCGGGCGCCCGCGTCCCGCACCAGTTCGCGGGGCCAGCCGTCATTGGCGGCCAGGTCGCAGACGGCCTGGTTGCGATGAGACGAGACGATGACCTCGGTACAGAAGACGAAGAAGGCCCGGCCCGGGTCGGGCGCGTCCCGCAGGCGGTGCGCGAGAGCGGTGAGGCGGTCGATGCGCTGCTGCATGACCGCTTCCAGCAGTGCGGTTTTGGTGGGGAAATGCCGGTAGACGGTGCCCGCGCCGACGCCCGCGCGGCGGGCCACCTCGGCCAGTGACACGGCGACGCCGCCCTCGGCGAGGGCCCGCTGCGCCGCGGCCAGCACCAGCGCGCGATTGCGGCGCGCATCGGACCGGGTGTTCGGGGCGGGCTTGTCGCGGAGCAGGGTCGGCTCTATGCGGGAGAGGTTGTGGTCTACGTGGGACAGGCTGGGCGCGGACATTTCGTTACGCGGGTCCTTTCCGGTGGTGGTCACCGAAAACGGGCGGTTCTAGCGTCCATATTCGGGTTGACCGACCCGAATACTACCGAACGAACGGCTGACGATGTCTTCTCGAAATGATCCGACCGAGCCTTCTCGCAATGATCTGGTGCTGGTGACCGGGGCGACCGGCAAGCAGGGCGGGGCCACTGCGCGCCGGCTGCTCGCCGCCCGCCGGGCCGTGCGGGCGCTGGTGCGTGATCCGGAATCGCCTGCGGCACAGGAACTCGCGGCCGCGGGTGCGCAACTGGCCGTCGGGGACTTCGACGCTCCCGAGTCCCTCGCCCCGGCGCTGTCCGGCGTGGGCGCGGCCTTCCTGGTGCCGCCCGCGACCTTCAGCCCGAACGGCTGGGACACCGAACTGGAGGTCGAGCGCGGCACGCGGTTCATCGCGGCGGCGCGCGCCGCCGGGGTGGAGTTCATCGTGTTCACCACCGTCGCCTCCTATACCGAGGACGGCAAGTGGGGTGCGCAGGGCAAGCGCCTGGTGGAGGAGGTCTTGCAGTCCAGTGGTCTGCACTGGACGATCCTGCGCCCGGCCCGCTTCATGGAGAACTACTTCATGCAGGGCTTCCCGGTGGACGGCATCAACGATGGCGTGCACAAGCATCTGTTCCCGGCCGACCGGCCGGTGCAGTCCATCGCGCTCGACGATATCGCCGTGTTCGCGCACCTGGCTTTCGAGGATCCGGCCCGATTCCACGGCCAGGTCCTGGAATTGGCCGGTGACGATCCGACCATGCCCGCCGCGGCCGCCGCCATCACGGCCGCCACCGGGCACGCGGTGCGCTACCTGGAGGGCACCGAGGCCGAGGCCGAGGCCATGGGACCCGAGGTCGGGGAGGTCTGGCGGTTGTCGCGACAGGGCCAGGGCTGGCACGCCGACATTCCCGCGCTGCGCGAAATCCATCCCGGCTTGCGGACTTTCGACATGTGGCTGGCCGAAACCGGTGCGGCACGGCTGAAGTCGCTGCTGGACGGGTGAGAACCGCGGGCGAGGAGGACCCGAGCCTCCTCTCCCACGGTCACGGGACCGCGTAGGTCACTGCAGGGCGCCGTTGTAGTCCGGCAGCTTGAAGGTCTTCGAAGCGTGGCCGCCGGACAGGTCGGAGGCGCTGTTGCCGATATTGGCGACGATGGTGTAGCCCTGGGCCTCGATGGAGGCGCGGGTGGCGGTCTTGTAGTCGGCGAGTGCGCCCGCACCGCTGGAACCGGTGGTGAGGCCGCCACCGTAGAGCCCGTCCACCGGGTAGCCGACGGTGGTCAGGTTGATCTGGGTGTAGAAGTTCATGAGCGCGGGCCGGCCGGTCACGAAGATGATGGACGCGCCTTGGCTTTTCGCCCACTGCGCCAGCTTCAGGATCGGCTGGATGGCCGGAGTGATCGGGCCCGGATGGTAGGTCGTCTCGAGCACGGTGTTGTCGACGTCGAAGACGATGGCGGGCTTGGTGGTTCCGGGCAGCGCGGTGGTGAGGTAGGTCTGCGCGTCGGCGGCGATCGGGGTGATGTCGCCGATCCACTGGCTGTAGGGTGGCAGGTTGCTGTTGCTGCCGCCGGAACCGGACAGGGAGCCGGTGCCCGAGCCGGAGGCCGATCCGGATCCGAGTGCGGAGGATCCGGAGTCGGCCAGGGCGGCCGGAAACGGGGCGGCCAGGCCGACGGCGATGCCGGCGGCCAGTACTGCGATGGAGCGTCTCATGGGGCCGGACGCTAATGCCTCGCCCGTTCGACGCGCAGGCGTTTCACTTTGCCCCGCACCGCAATCCCGCTCACCGGGACGGCGGCGCCGGGCTCGTCACCGGGTCACGGTGTCGCGCCGACCAGGTTCTCCCCGCGCATGCGCTGGGAGATCACCTGGGTGATGCCGTCACCGCGCATGCTGACGCCGTAGAGCGCGTCGGCGATCTCCATGGTCGGCTTCTGGTGGGTGATGACGATGAGCTGGCTCTTCTCGCGCAGCTGCTCGAACAGGCCGATGAGCCGGCGCAGGTTGGTGTCGTCCAGCGCCGCCTCGACCTCGTCCATGACATAGAACGGGGAGGGCCGGGCCCGGAAGATCGACACCAGGAAAGCCACTGCCGCAAGGGACTTCTCGCCACCGGAGAGCAGCGACAGCCGCTTGACCTTCTTGCCCGGCGGGCGGGCCTCGACCTCGACGCCGGTGGTGAGCATGTCGCTGGGATCGGTGAGCAGCAGCCGCCCCTCACCGCCGGGGAACAGGCGGCCGAAGACGCCGGTGAATTCACGTTCGACGTCCTCGTAGGCCTCGGTGAAGACCTGCAGGATGCGCTCGTCCACCTCGGCGACCACGTCGAGCAGATCCTGGCGGGCCTTCTTGACGTCCTCGAGCTGAGTATTGAGGAAGGTGTAGCGCTCCTCGAGGGCCGCGAACTCCTCCAGCGCCAGGGGATTCACCTTGCCGAGGGTGGTGAGGTCCTTCTCGGCGCGCTTGGCGCGGCGCTCCTGGGTGGCGCGGTCGTAGGGCATGGGCCGGGGCGCGCTGACGGCTTCGCCGCGGTCGCGGGCCTGCTCGTACTCCATCAGCTCCAGCGCGGTGGGCGGCATCGGGACGTCCGGGCCATATTCGGCGATGAGGTCGTCGAGGCTGATGCCGAACTGCTCGGAGATGGTGGTCTCGACCTGTTCGATGCGCAGCGCGGCCTGGGCGCGGGCCACCTCGTCCCGGTGCACGGCGTCGGTGAGCTGGGTGAGCTGGGTGGTGAGGGCGCGGGAGCGTTCCTTGGTCTGCTCCACCTGGGCCGCGAATTCGCTACGGCGGCGCACCAATTCGTCGCGGCGAGTGGCGGCCTGGCCGACCACCTGCTCGAGTTCGGCGGCCACCCGTTCCGCGGACTCGGCGACCACGGCGGCGACGGCGGCGGCCTGGCGGCGGGCGGCCTGGGCGCGTTCGACGCGGGCGCGGGTCTCGCGTTCGGCGCGGGCCGCGCGGCGCAGCGAATCCGCTTTGCCGCGTACCGATTCCGCGCGTTCCTCGGCGGTGCGGACGGCCAGGCGGGCCTCGACCTCCATCGAGCGGGCCTCGGCGAGGGCGGCGGCGGCCTCCTCGCGGGCGTACCCTGCGGTCTCGGTGCCGGCGGCCTCCGGATCCATTTCGGCCTGTTCGAGTTCGGCGTGGCGCAGCCGGTCCTCGAGGTCGGCCAGTTTGGAAAGCGTTTCCTCGCGGCCGGTTTCGGCGTCGTCGCGCTGGGCCAGCAGCCGGTCGCATTCGCGTTGGGCGGTGCGGGCGGCGTGGCCGAGGCGGCCCAGGCGGTCGTAGATGGCGACCAGGGCCTGATCGGATTCGTGCAGGGCGAGCAGGGCGTGGTCGACCGCCTCCTTGCGGTCGGACTGCTCGGCGAGCGCGCCCGCGAGCGCGGCCTCGAGTTCCTCCGCCGTGCGCTGCCACGAGGCCAATTCGTCCTTGGCGGAATCGATGTCGGCCTGCACCTCGAGCTGGCTGGGGGCGCGGTCGGAGCCGCCGAGCAGCCAGCCGCTGCCGGTGAGGTCGCCGTCGCGGGTGACCACGCGCAGTTCCGGGCGCTCGGCGAGGACCCGGGCGGCGGTGGCGAGATCGTCGGTAACGGCGATGCCGGCGGTGAGGGCGGCGATGGCGCCGCGCAGGTCGGCGGGGCAGTCCACCACCTCGGCGAGCCAGCGCGCGGCGGCCGGTAGTCGCGAATCCGCCTGTGCCACCGGCTGATCGGTGGCGTCGGAGTAGACGATGGCGGCGCGGCCGCCGTCGGATTCCTTGAGGGCGCGCACGGCGGCGTGGGCCGAGGGCCCGGTGTCGGCGGCGACGGCGTCGGCCAGCGGGCCCAGTGCGGCGGCGACCGCGGACTCGAAACCGCCGTGCACCCGGATCAGCCCGGACAGCGGGCCGAGCAGGCCGTCGGTGCGGTGCTCGAGCAGCCAGGCCGCGCCGTCCTTGCGGCGCAGGCCCATGGTGAGGGCCTCGATGCGGGCGGTCAGCGAGGCGACGCGTTTACCGGCCTCGCGGTCCTTCTCGCGCAGTTCGGTGACGCGCTGGTCGGCCAGGGCGAGCGCCTGGGCGGCGTGCTCGTAGGAGGTGTCGAGGCCCTCCTCGCCCGCGTCGAGTTCGCTCAATTCGCCCTGGACGGCCTCGAATTCGGCGTTCGCGTCCTCGCCGCGGCGGCGGGCCTCGGCGATGCCGGTGGACATGCGCGCGATCTCGCCGTCCACGGACTGGGCCCGGATGCGCAGGGTGTCGACCTGGCCGGACAGGCGGGCCAGGCCCTCGCGGCGGTCGGCGATGGCGCGGACGGCGGCCAGGTGGGCCTGTTCGGCGGCCTTGGCGGCCTGCTCGCGTTCGTGCAGTTGCTCGCGGGCGGCTTCCAAGGTTTCGGTGGCCATTTCGACCGCTTCGCGCAGTTCGGCCTCTTCGGCTTCGACCCGATCCGCCTCGCGCTCCAGTTGTTCCGGGTCGCGGCCGGCGCCGGCGGGTTGCTCGATGGTGAGGTTGCGCGCGCGATCGCGGGCAATGCGGATAGTGGCATTGACGCGTTCGGTCAGGGCGGACAGCTGGAACCAGGTCTGGCCGGCGGCCTCGGCGCTGGGGGTGAGCTTGGAGAGCTCGAATTCCTGCTGGGCCAGAGCGGCATTGGCGGCGTCCAGCTCTGCCTGCATATTGACCTGCTGCTCGCGGGCGTAGGCCTCCTTGCTCTGCTGACTCTCCAGTTCGCGGCGACGGCTCACCAGATCGTCGGCGGCCAGGCGCAAGCGGGCGTCGCGGAGCTCGGACTGGACGGTCGCGGCGCGGCGGGCCACCTCGGCCTGCCGGCCCAGCGGCTTCAACTGCCTGCGCAATTCGGTGGTGAGGTCGGTGAGCCGGGCCAGGTTGGCCTGCATGGCGTCGAGCTTGCGGACCGCCTTCTCCTTGCGCCGCCGGTGCTTGAGCACGCCCGCGGCCTCCTCGATGAAGGCCCGCCGATCCTCCGGCCGCGATTCCAGAATCGCCGACAGCTGGCCCTGACCGACGATGACGTGCATTTCCCGGCCGATGCCGGAATCGCTGAGCAGCTCCTGGACATCCATGAGCCGGCAGGAGTTTCCATTGATCTCGTATTCGCCCGCGCCGTCGCGGAACATGCGGCGGGTAATGGACACTTCGGAGTACTCGATGGGCAGCACGCCGTCGGAGTTGTCGATGGTCAGCGTGACTTCGGCACGACCGAGCGGGGCGCGGCCCGCGGTACCGGCGAAGATGACGTCCTGCATCTTCCCACCCCGCAGGGCTTTCGCGCCCTGCTCACCCATCACCCAGGTGAGCGCGTCGACGACGTTGGACTTCCCCGACCCGTTGGGCCCGACCACGCAGGTGATCCCCGGTTCGAATCGCAACGTCGTCGCGGACGCGAAGGACTTGAACCCCTTCAGCGTCAGACTCTTCAGGTGCACAGCGGCTCAGACTACCCGCTCCGCCGGGATTGCCCCGAGTATGCCGGACACCAGGACTTGAGTCTCCACCAAGGGGAAGCGCCAAGGTTGACGCATGGACGACGAAACGCTCTACACGATCGGGGCGCTGGCCGAACGCACCGGCCTGACGGTCAAGACCATTCGGTTCTACTCCGACAAGGGGATCGTTCCGGCGACCATGTACAGCCCCGGCGGCTACCGGCTGTACGACATCGAGGCCGTGGCGCGCCTGGAACTGGTACGCACCCTGCGCGAACTGGGCATGGACCTGGCGACCGTGCGGCGCGTGCTGTCCCGCGAAACCTCCCTGACCGAGGTCGCGACCGCGCACGCCGAGGCGGTGGACGTGCAGATCCGTGTACTGCGGCTCCGGCGCGCGGTGCTCTGCGCGGTGGCCAACCGGGGATCGGATGACAAGGAGATGGGATTCATGCACAAACTGGTGCAATTGTCCGAAGCCGAACGCGCCCGCATCATTCACGACTTCGTCGACGACACCTTCGGCGCCGTGGACGGCAACCCCGCCGTCCTGGAACTGCTCCGTTCCACCATGCCGGAACTCCCCGACGACCCCACCCCCGACCAGGTCGGCGCCTGGATGGACCTGGTGGAACTGGTGCAGGACAAGGAATTTCGCGCCGCGGTCCGCCGCATGGCGGACTACCAGGCCGAGGAACGCGCCGCCGGCGACCACACCGGCCTCCACCACGATCTCACCGAGGCCGTCCGCACCGAAGTCGCCCGAGCCCTGACCGACGGCATCGCCCCCGAAAGCCCCGCCGCAGCACCTGTCCTCGACACCCTCACAGCCCGCTATGCCGAAACCTTCGCCAAGCCGGACGACCGCAATCTCCGCGAATGGATTCTGAACCGCCTGGAAATCGCCAATGACCCACGCGTAGAACGCTATTGGCACCTGGTAGCCACCATCAACGCCTGGCCCCCACTCCCCGACCTCGGCCCGGCCTTCGACTGGTTCGCCGCAGCCCTGCGCGCCCGGATCATTCAGCGCTGAAGCGACGACCGCCAGCGTCCACGGCCGAATAGCGTGCCGCCCCTCCCGCATCGGACGTGCGGCACGGTCCGGGGTCAGCGGGTGCGGTGGCGGTGCTGGGCGGCGGATTCCCAGCCCATGACGACGCGGAAGACGAGGACTGCGCCCCAGGGGCCGATGACCCAGATGGGCCAGGGGTAGGTGAATTCGCCTGTGGCAAGGGAGATTGCGGCCCAGATGACCAGGCAGAGGAGGCTGACGCCGAGCCACGCGCTGCCTTCGATCTGCTGCCAGATGGGGAAGCGGGTGCGGGAGATGGACTGGGGTGCAACGGTCTTGGGCAGTTTGGGGAGGTCCTGGAGGACCAGTTGGAGGTCTTCGCGGGTGGCGGTGGCGTAGACCCGGGTGAGGCGTTCGTTGTATTCGGCCAGGTCGAGGCGGCCGTCGGAGAGGTGGCGGCCGAGGAGGTCGGCGATCTGGGTGCGCTCGGCGTCAGAGGCGCGGGTGCCGGTGGTGATGTCCATGTCGATCCTCTCGGTCGGACGCTGCCATATGTTCCACAGTGGAATATGAGTCCAGGATAAACCTCCACAATGGAATGTCAAGCAATTGAAGTGAAGGCAGGTGCCAGCACATTTGCCAGCAGGGGTGATGCGATGAGATGGTTAGCGTCAGTTCTCGGACAAGGAGTCATCGTGGACCTCGACTGGTCGCCTGCCGATCTGGCATTTCGTGATGAAGTGCGCAGCTTCCTCGACGAAAAGTTAACCGACGATCTTCGCCGTGCGGGACGGCTGGCGACCAGCGTCTACCCGGACCACGAGGCCAGCATGCAGTGGCAGGCCATCCTGCACGAACGCGGCTGGGCCGCCCCGGCATGGCCGGTGCGGTACGGCGGCTGCGACTGGAGCCTGACCCAGCACTACATCTTCGGCCGCGAATGCACCCTGGCCGGCGCACCGAACCTGTCCCCCATGGGAATTCGCATGGTCGCGCACGCCATCATGGCCTTCGGCACCCCGGAGCAGAAGGACTTCTTCCTGCCCCGCATCCTCACCGGCGACGTCTTCTTCTGCCAGGGCTATTCGGAGCCCGAGGCGGGCTCGGACCTGGCCTCGCTGACCATGGCCGCGGTGCCCGACGGCGAGGACCTGGTCGTCACCGGCTCCAAGATCTGGACCACGCACGCCACCGAGGCCAACTGGATCTTCGCCCTGGTCCGCACCTCCCGGCAGGCCAAGAAGCAGCAGGGCATCACCTTCGTGCTCATCGACATGCGCACCCCGGGCATCGAGATCCGCCCGCTGGTCATGACCTCCGGCGAGCAGGTGCAGAACCAGGTGTTCTTCGACCAGGTGCGGGTACCGCAGGCGAATGTGCTGGGCGCGATCGACGACGGCTGGACCGTCGCCAAGTACCTGCTCAACTTCGAGCGCGGCGGCGGCGCGGCGGCCCCGGCCCTGCAGGTCATGGCCGAGGAGCTCGCCCAGGCGGCCACGGAGCAGGTCGCCCCGAACGGCGGCGCGCTCATCGACGACCCGGCCTTCGCCGCCAAGCTGGCCGATGCCCGCCTGCGCGCGGACGTGCTGGAGATCCTCGAATACCGCACCCTCGCACTGGTTTCCAGCGGTAAGGACCCGGGCCCGGCCGCGTCCACCATCAAGATCCTGGGCACCGAACTGAGCCAGACACTCACCGAGCTCGCGTTGGAGGCCGCCGGTCCGCGCGGTCGCGCCTATCAGCCGCACGCCACCATGCCGGGCGGCCCGATCGCCGATTTCACCCCGCCCGCAGACGGTTTCGTCGCCGGCGCGGATTGGCAGGCGGTCGCCCCGCTGCGGTACTTCAACGACCGTGCCGGCTCGATCTACGCCGGCAGCAACGAGATTCAGCGCAACATCATCGCCAAAGCCACCCTGGGACTGTAGCCATGGACTTCTCCTTCACCGCCGAACAAGAACTGCTCCGCGACACCGTCACCGAGTTCCTCGCGGCGCGCTATCCGCTCGAGCCCAGCCGCGCGGCAGCGCGCACCGGGGGCGGCCGGCAGCCGGAGGTGTGGCGCGGACTGGCCGAGGAGGTCGGGATTCTCGGGGCGAGCCTGCCGGAGTCGGTGGGCGGCATCGGGGGCGGCCCGGTCGAGACCATGATCATCGCCGAGGCGCTGGGCGCGGCACTGGTGCTGGAACCGTACGTGGACACCGTGGTGGTGGGTGGCGGCCTGCTGCGGCGCGCCGACGGCAAGCGGGCCGAGGACCTGCTGACGGGCATCGCCGCCGGCGAGGTGGTCACCGGATTCGCCGCGCTGGAACCGCGATCCGGCTACGACTACACCGCTGTCGCGACCACCGCGGTCCGCGACGGTGACGACTGGGTGCTGAACGGTGAGAAGACGGTGGTGACCGCCGCACCGCTGGCCACCCACCTGCTGGTGACCGCGCGACTGGACGGCGGCATCGCCCTGTTCGTGGTCGATTTCGACGCCGCCCATCCGCCCGCCGGGCTCATCGCGCGCCCGTACCGCACCATCGACGAGCGCCAGGCCGCGGACCTGACCTTCGAGGCCCTGCGCGTGCCCGCCGACGCCCTGCTGCTCGCGGACGCGGGCGAGGCCATTGCGGCCACCCTGGACGAGGCCATCGCGGCGGTGTGCGCGGAGGCGGTCGGAGCCATGCGCAAGGTGGTCGCCGACACCGTCGCCTACACCAAGCAGCGCCGGCAGTTCGGCGTCCCGATCGCCAGCTTCCAGGCGCTGCAGCACCGGATGGTGGATATGCTGCTGGAGCTCGAACAGGCCGTGGCCGCAACGTATCTGGTGACGCTGAAGCTGGACGCCCCCGCACCCGAGCGGGCCCGCGCCGCCTCGGCCGCCAAGGCCACCATCGGCCGCGCCGCCCGGCGCATAGGCCAGGAGTCGGTGCAGTTGCACGGCGCCATGGGCATGACCGAGGAGCTGGCCATCGGCCACTTCTTCAAGCGCCTGACCGCCGTGCAGTACGAGTTCGGCACCACCGACCAGCACATCGCCCGCTATGCCGCACTGACGCGGCCGTAGCGGTTCCCGCGCACCGGTTCAGGGGTGATCCGGTGTCCGGCCGGGTTCCGGTGGATCGCCTGGGGGATCCATCGGAACCCGGCCGTCGCGCGGGCGATCCCGTGGCTATCGGCGATGGCTCTGGTGGACGCCGACGGGTATCCGTCCGGCATCACGGCGTCCGGACCGGGGCGCGGCGGCGGCGCCCCGCGCCGACCCTCGTACGGCGAGCACGATAACCAGCGCCAATGCGGGTCCGGTGACGAAGCACAACAGACCCAGCGCGATCAGCAGAACTGTTCCCACGTGCGGATTATTGTCCGCCGCGCCGCATTTCGCACAATTACGGCAAACGCCACCCTCCGGACCAAAGGAGCCGACCGGTCCAGCTGGGACGCGGGCCGGAAACCCATCGGCAACTGCGGCCGCGACCAGCGCCACGCTGGTGTGATCGAGGCCACAGCGGCCCACCCGTCACGTCCGCGGGCCCTGTCTCGTCCTTGGTGTGGAAACGAACCGGAGGAAAGGACGACACCATGTCGCGTTTGAACATGCAGCAGGCGGCCCCCGAGGTCTACAAGGCCTGGATCGCCGCCGAGACCGCGATCCGTCGCGGCCCCCTCGACGCCACCGTGCGGGAACTGGTCAAGATCCGCGTCTCGCAGGTCAACGGTTGCCTGTTCTGCATCGACATGCATTCCACCGAGGCCCGCAAGGAGGGCGAGACCGAGCGGCGGCTCTGGCACCTCAACGCCTGGCGGGAGTCCGAGCTCTTCACCCCGGCCGAGCAGGCCGCGCTGGAATACGCCGAGGCCGCAACGCAACTCGGCCCGCACGGGGTGAGCGACGAGATCTGGGCGGGCGTGGAGAAGCACTTCGACGAGGGCCAGCGGGCGGGTCTGGTCGCGGTGACCGCGCAGATCAACCTGTGGAACCGGATCGGCGTCCCGCTGCGGCTGGAGCCCCTGGGCGAGTAGGCCCGCACCGGCCACGGCCCGAATAGCGTTGACAGCCAGGAAGGTTCTGTGGCTGGCTGACGGTATGGGCCGTGGTGAGAGCGATTCCGGACGCGTCCGGATCGCGGCAGTGGGCGATCTGCACATGCGCGAGAGCATGCGCGGCCGATTCCGGCCCGCCCTGCTGGAACTGGGTGAACGCGCGGATGTGCTGCTGCTGGCCGGTGATCTGACCAATGGCGGCACCCTGCGCGACACCGACGCGCTGTGCGCCGAGATCGAGGAGCTGCCGGTCCCGGTGGTCGCCGTCCTGGGCAATCACGATCACGACCGCCGGCTCGGCTTCCGGATCTCGGTGCGGCTCAGCGAGATCGGCGTCCACATCCTCGACGGCACCGCGATCACCCTGCCCGTCAATGGGATTCGCCTGGGCATCGCCGGGGTGATGGGCGGCAGCGGAGGATTTCCCGGCCACCCGGGCAATCCCGCCGAGGGCAGTGTCGAACACCGCGCCCGCTTCCGCCGCGGCCCCGCCGACGCCACCCGCCTGCGCGCCGCCCTGGAATCCCTGGACACCGGTCTCCGCATCGCCCTCATGCACTTCTCCCCCGTCGTGGACACCCTGGCCGGCGAAGCCCCGAAGATCTACCCGGGCCTGGGCTGTCACGATCTCGCCGAGGCGGTGGACGCGGCCGGCGCCGCCCTCGCCATCCACGGCCATGCCCACGGCGGCACCGAATTCGGCCGCACCGCAGGCGGCGTGGAGGTCCGCAACGTCTCCTATCCGGTTATCCGCTCGGCCTGCCGGGTGTACGAGCTCAGCCACCCAGGCGACAGGTAAACCCGTTCGCGGTACCGTTGACGAAATCTCTACACGCGGTGTGCCGGGAAGTCTGGTCGGCCGGTCCGAAACCTCGGGCCGCACGGTCCGACCTGGGAGTTTCGATGCGGCATCCGTTTTCGATCTTGACGTATTCTGCTGCCGTGAATGCCCGGCTGTTCGTCGTATCCTGCAGTTATGCATGCCGCTCAGATGGCCGAGGACTATCCCGTGATCGATCTGGACTCCGACGCGATCGACGCGGCGAAGTTGCTGGCCGAGCATCGACTACCCGGGATTCTGGTGACCGATGCCAAGGGGGAGCCGCATTCGGTGCTGCCGGCATCGCAGGTGGTGCTGTTCATCGTGCCGAAGTACGTGCAGGACGATCCGTCGCTGGCGGGGGTGCTGAACGAGTCCATGTGCGGACAGGTGGTGAAGCGGTTGCGGGGCAAGAAGGTTCGGGATGTGATTCCGGAGCGGCTCACCAAGATTCCGGCGGCGAAGGCCGACGACAACATCGTCGAGGTGGCCGCGCTGATGGCGAAGTACAAGTCGCCGCTGGTGGCGGTGCAGGACGGGACGACGCTGCTCGGCGTGATCACGTCCGCGCGGCTGCTCGAGGTGGCGCTGGCGAACTGAGCCCGCCGGGGCGGCAGTCATGACCGCTGTCGCCATCGCTGTTTTCGTCGTCGCGTATGTGCTCATCGCGACGGAGCGGGTGCACAAGACCATTGCGGCGCTGGTCGGTGGGGGCGTGGTCATCGGCATCGGCATCCTCGACTCCGACGACGTCTTCTACTCGCACGAGACCGGCATCGACTGGAACGTCATCTACCTGCTGCTCGGCATGATGATCATCGTCGGGGTACTGCGGCAGACCGGCATCTTCGAGTACGTCGCGATCTGGGCGGCCAAGCGCGCCAAGGGATCCGCGCTGCGGGTGATGATCCTGCTGGTGCTCATCACCGCCACCGCGTCCGGCTTCCTGGACAATGTCACCACCGTGCTGCTCATCGCCCCGGTCACCCTGCTGGTGTGCGAGCGCCTCGAGGTGCCGCCGGCGCCGTTCCTCATCGCCGAGGTGCTGGCCTCCAATATCGGCGGCGCGGCGACCCTCATCGGCGACCCGCCCAACATCATCATCGGCAGCCGGGCGGGGCTGTCGTTCAACGACTTCTTCCTGAATCTCACACCGATCGTGCTGATCACGCTGGCCGTGTTCACCCTGCTGCTGCCGCGCCTGTTCCAGGGCTCCTTCGATGTCGATCCCGAACGCGCCGCCGACATCATGCAGCTGAACGAGCGCGAGGCGATTCGCGATCCGAAGCTGTTGATCAAGTGCGGAATTGTGCTCGCCGCCGTGTTCGCGGGATTCTTCGGCCACCCGGTTCTCCACCTCGAACCGTCGCTGGTGGCATTGCTCGGCGCGGGCGCGCTGGTGCTGATTTCCGGTCTGCCGCAACGGGATTACCTGTCCGCGGTGGAATGGGAAACGCTGCTGTTCTTCGCCGGTCTGTTCGTGATGATCGGGGCGCTGGTGAAAACCGGTGTGATCGCCCGGCTGGCGAAATCCGCGACCGAACTCACCGGCGGCGACGCGCTCGTGGCAACTCTGCTGATACTCGTGGTCTCGGCGGTGCTGTCGGGTGTCATCGACAACATCCCGTACGTGGCGACCATGAGTCCACTGGTGGCCCAGCTGGTGGAGCACGTTCATCACCCGGCCCAGGGGAATGCCCTGTGGTGGGCGCTGACACTGGGCGCGGATTTCGGTGGCAATCTCACAGCAGTCGGGGCCAGCGCGAATGTGGTGATGCTCGGCATTGCACGGCGCTCGGACCATCCGATCTCGTTCTGGGAATTCACCCGGAAGGGCATTCCGGTGACCGCGGTCACGATTTCGGTGGCCGCGCCATATCTGTGGCTGCGCTATTTCGCATTCGCCTGACCAGCGACAATCGGCACAACACGGACCTGTTCTGTGTGGCGATTGGTAATTTCCGCGACCCCTGACCGACAATGGCAGCCGCCATGTCCATATCCAGCACCGATCACCCGACCGCGCCGGGCAGCGACCGACAGGACGCACCGGACGCACCCACCCGGCCCGGGGCCTACCGACGCGATCTGGACGGATTGCGTGGCGTAGCTATCGCGCTGGTGGTCGCCTTCCACATCTGGGCCGGACGCGTATCCGGCGGTGTGGACGTGTTCCTGGTGCTGTCCGGCTTCTTCTTCACCGGCATGCTGGTGCGCCGCGCCGACAGCGGATCGGTGGGGGTGCTGACCACTATCCGGCGCACGCTGCGCCGGCTGCTGCCCGCCATGGTGGTGGTGCTGGCGGCGGTGGTCGTCGCCACGGTGGTGCTGCTCCCCCACACCCGCTGGTCGAATATCGCCGGCCAGACGCTGGCCTCGCTGTTCTACTACCAGAACTGGTACCTGGCGCTGTCCTGGTCGGACTATCTGGCCGCGGATCCCTCGGTGAGCCCGCTGCAGCATCTGTGGTCGATGTCGGTCCAGGGCCAGATGTATCTCGTCGTGCTGCTGACGGTCGCCGCCGTGGCCTGGGTGCTGCGCGGCGTGGTCCGAGCAGGGGCGTGGAAACTGGCCGCCGAGTACCCGCTGCTGCGCCGCATCGGACAGGAAGGCATGCTGCGGCTGACGCTCGCGGTAATGTTCGCCGCCGCCGCCTTCATCTCGTTCCGCCATGCCGGTGAAGGCGTTTCGACCCAGCAGGGCTGGAACTACTACGACACCTTCGCCCGCGCCTGGGAACCGCTGGTGGGCGGTCTGCTCGCCCTGGCCGCGCCGCTGATCCGGCTGCCCAGGCCGACGCGGGAAGTGTTCGCCTGGACCGGAATCGCGGCCATCGCCTGCTGCGGCTGGATGGTGAACGGCTCCCTGGTCTTCCCCGGTCCGGCCGCCCTGATTCCGGTCCTGGCCACGGCCGCACTGATTCTCGCGGGTGCGGGCCGCGATACCGCCGATCAGCCGGTGGTGAATCGCCTGCTGGCCACCGGACCGGTGGTGCAGCTCGGCGGGTTCGCCTACGCGCTGTACCTGTGGCACTGGCCGATGCTCATCTTCTATCTGGGTGAACAGCATCAGCGCCGGGCCGGGTGGCTGGGCGGGCTGGTCATCATCCTGATCTCGCTGCTGCTGGCCTTCGTGACCCATCATCTGGTCGAGGAGCCGCTACGGCTGCGCTCGCGGCCCGCCGCGACCCCCGCGCTCGGCCGCGTGCTCGCCGGGGTGGCGGTGTCCACGGTCGGGGTGCTGCTGGTCGGCTCGACCCTCGCCTGGCAGTGGAGCATGGGTGCGAAGGCGCACGCGGTCGGCGAGCTGGATCCCGCCAAATATCCGGGTGCGGAGGCGCTCACCGATCACGCGCTGGTGCCGCGCGCCCCGATGCGCCCCACCACCGAGGAAGCCCCCGCCGATATCCCCTACCCCACGCGTGACGGCTGCATCTCCGACTTCGACACCCGCGCGGTCACCACCTGCACCTACGGTGACCGCGACGCGCACCGGACCCTCGCGGTGGTGGGCAATTCGCATGCCGAGCACTGGATTCCGGCATTGCAGATCCTGGGCGAGCAGTACCGTTTCCGGGTCGTCGTCTACTTGAAGATGGGCTGCCCGCTCACGGTCGCCGAGGAGCCCGTGTACAAGGGCCAGCAGAATCCGGATTGCCGCGACTGGTCGTCCGAGGTGATCGACCGGCTCGGCGTGGAGCGCCCCGACTACGTCTTCACCACCGCCACCCGCCCCAGCGACAATGGCGGCGACGAGACCCCGCAGGACTACGTCGACGTCTGGTCCGCGCTCTCCGACCGGGGCCTCCAGCTCATCGGCATCCGCGACACTCCGTGGCTGCGCCGCAACGGCATTCGCTATCGCGCCATCGACTGCCTGGCCGGCGGCGGCGATCGCCTCAGCTGCGGCATCCCGCGCGCCGAGGCCCTCAATGCGGAGAACCCGGCCGCCACCCCCGCCGCCGCCTTCCCGAACATGCACCTCATCGACCCCAACGACGCGGTCTGCGAGCACGACATCTGCCCCGTCGTCGAGGGCAACATCCTCATCTACCACGACGAACACCATTTGACCGCAAGCTATTCGCGGTCCATGGCCCCCGAACTGGCCCGCGAACTCCAGCCCATCCTGGACTGGTGGTAGCTCCATCCCGGACCGGTGGTGGCCGAAGTGCACGGGTGTCCTGAAACCTGGTGAGTGTCAGATGGATCGACCGGCTCAGCTGAGCCGGTCGAGAGCCGACGCGGTCTCGCGGACGGCGTCGGCGACGGCGTGGAAATCCTTGGCGAGGATCTTGGAGTGATTGCTGGCGACCCGTGCGCTGACCGTCAGGTTCGGGTTGATCGCCAGCAGCGGTTCCAGGGAGGCCCGGACCGCTTCGATCTCCTCCTCGGCCGCACCGAGATTGGCGCCGGTGGCCACGACGTAGCGGACCGGACAGCGCAGCCGTTCCAGGACCGGGCCGAGGGCGGCGCAGAGCTGGTTGAGCTCGACATTGACCTCGGCGTGCTGCTCGGCGCTCATCCGCGCGGCCAGGCCGAGCGGGCGCAGCACCGGCATCATCGGCCCCATCTTGCGGAACATCGCCCGGATCCGCTCCAGGTTCTCCTCGTCGGTGAAACCCCAGGGCATCGCGCCGTCGGCCGACACGACGCCCGCGATGCGGTCCGGGTTCCGGTCGGCCCAGTGCACCGCGACCAGCGCACCGTAGGACCAGCCCACCAGAACCGGCCGCTGCTCCACACCCCGCGCCGCGAGCACGGCATCGACATCCCGCACACAGGCGTCGAACGAGTAGTCCGCCGAGGTCGTCGACTTACCGCGCGCCCGCTCGTCGAAGGTAATGTGCCGGAAACCGGGACCGAGATCGGCGATCACCTTCTTCCAGTTCTTCTGCGTGGCATAGGAACCGTTGAGGTAGACGACCGGAACGCCGCTACCGCCGGTGTCGCTGACCGCGAGGGCCGTGTCCTCCACCGCCACCATGCCGGTCCAGGTCGAGGTGGCCGGGGAAGTGCTGTTGTTCGTCATGGCAGGTTGCTCCTTGATCCGCGTCGGGCGATGTCCGCAACTGTCGTCGCCCCCGCTGCCACACACCTGACACGGGCCTGACACACCCCCTGACACGACGATTCCGGGCCCGATGCTGCGCGGACCCGGCTGGTGATCAGCGGTCGCGGGCCGAATGCGGGTGCTGGTAGAGCGCTTCCCAGACCGCGAAGCTGCTCAGCAATTCGATGGTGCGCCAGCCGCTTTCGGTCAGATGAACGGGGCCGGCGAAATCGAGGGGGTCGTCCCAGGTGCCGACGTGGTCGGCGGTGACGACACCGTATGCGGCGAGAAGCCGGAGAACTCGCGAGACTCCGGGCCTGCGGAGGCCGAGTTCGGCGCGCAGTTGCCGCACCGTGTGCGGCTCGCGGGCCAGGAGGTCGAGCAACTCCACCACGCCGCGGTGATTCACCAGCTCACGTAGTGCGGACAGCTCATCCGCTGGGTTGTCCATCGAACCGACGCCTCGCCTTTCGACCACGGAACCGTGTCGCCACCGACGCTAGGCCGTGCGGACGGGCTGGTCGCCCGACCTTGACGGCCCCAGTCCGCCCCGGCCCACCTTCTTTACCGAATCCATACGCGCTACCGATGACGCGGTCACACAACAGAATTCGGGGCCTTGGAGATGCTCGGCAACGACCGGCCCCCTGCGCCGGGCGCCACCGCCTGCTGCACCATCGCAGCCACCAATCCGCACGCACCGAATACTCCGACGCGGCAGAGGCCTCCAGCGTCGATACGGTGACATGCCAAGGGGCCCGGTCGCCTTCGTGAGCGAAGCGACCGGACCCCCCCGAGTCGGCTGATCAGCCCTTGGACGGGTACTTGCTGTCCAGGTCGTAGTTCAGCTCGACGACATTGACCGTGGGCTCACCCATGAAGCCCAGGGCCCGGCCGCTCCGGTGGGCATCCACGAGGGCCTTGATCTGATCTTCGGAGACGTGGCGCGCCTTGGCAACCCGCGCCACCTGGATGGCGGCGTACTCCGGGGAGATCTGCGGATCCAGGCCGGAGCCCGAGGCGGTCACCGCGTCGGTCGGCACCGGGGTGTCGGAGGAGGCGTCGCCGCGGATCGGCACGATCCGACCGGCCGAGTAGTCCTCGCCGCGCTTGGCGCATTCCACCTTCACACCCTCGTACGCCTCCTGGAAGGGGGTGGTCGGGTTCTTCGGATCGGTGGAGCAGGGCTCGTTGACGCTGATCACCTGGGTCGGGTGGGTGACCAGACCATGCGAGTCACGATCGCCCATGACCGCCAGCACCGAGCCGACGCCACCGGAGGTGCAGTACGGACGGCTGCCGTCCACACCCTCCAGCCGGCCGACCGCCGCGCTCCGCGAGCACACGGTGCTGAGCAGGCTCAGCTTGTCCTTCTTCGGGTCACTGGCGTCGAGGCTGTCGACCACCGACTCCGGGCCCATATTGCCGAAGGCGGTGTTGGTCGGGTCGTAGCCGTCGGGAAGGCTGCCGTCGGTCGGGGCGGAGTTGGACGGACGCGTCTGGAAGTACTGCACCAACGCGTTGCCCTTGCCGTCGGTGAACGCCTGCCCGATCAGGCTGGAGCCCACCAGCTTTCCGTCCTTGGTGATCAGCGACCCGTCCGCCTTGTCCTTCAGCCCGGGTATCTGCGAGATGCCCAGCACCACCGCGGGATAGATGATCCCGGTGATCACCGTGAGCACCAGCAGCGCGCGCAGCGCCGCGATGTGTTGCCGGATCCAGGTTGACATACGCATTAGGACATCCCCGGGAAGAATTGGATGACGAGGTCGATGAGCTTGATCCCGATGAACGGCGCGATGATGCCGCCGAGGCCGTAGATGTACAGGTTGCGGCTCAGCAGTTTCGACGCGCTCGACGGACGGTAGTTCACACCGCGCAGCGCCAGCGGGATCAGGCCCACGATGACGAGCGCGTTGAAGATGACCGCCGACAGGATCGCCGACTGCGGCGAGTGCAGCCGCATGATGTTCAGGACGTCCAGGCCCGGGAACAGCACCACGAACATCGCGGGAATGATCGCGAAGTACTTGGCGATGTCGTTGGCGATCGAGAACGTGGTGAGCGCACCACGGGTGATCAGCAACTGCTTGCCGATCTCCACGATCTCGATCAGTTTGGTCGGGTCGGAATCCAGGTCGACCATATTGCCGGCTTCCTTGGCCGCCGACGTTCCGGTGTTCATGGCGACACCCACGTCGGCCTGCGCGAGCGCGGGCGCGTCATTGGTGCCGTCACCGGTCATGGCGACCATGCGGCCACCGGCCTGTTCCTTCTTGATGAGCGCGAGCTTGTCCTCCGGAGTCGCCTCCGCGAGGAAGTCGTCCACGCCCGCCTCGTCGGCAATGGCCTTGGCGGTCAACGGATTGTCACCGGTGATCATGACGGTGCGGATGCCCATCTTGCGCATCTCGTCGAAGCGCTCCCGCATGCCCTGCTTGACGACATCCTTGAGGTGAATGACGCCGAGCAGCGTGGCGGTGCCCTTCTTGATCTCCGCCACCACCAGCGGGGTGCCGCCGGAGGCCGAGATGCCGTCGACGGCAACGCCGACCTCGTTCGGGACCTCACCGCCATTGCCGCGCACCCATTCGGTGACGGCGCTGGCCGCGCCCTTGCGCAACTGGTGCCCATCGGCCAGGTCCACACCCGACATACGGGTCTGGGCGGTGAACTCCACCCAGCTGGCGCCGACCAGCTCGCCCGGGGTGCGCTCGCGTTTGTTGTATGCCTGCTTGGCGTACACCACGATGGAGCGGCCCTCGGGGGTCTCGTCCGCGAGGCTGGAAAGCTGTGCGGCATCAGCCAATTCATCGGCGGTGATGCCGGGCATCGGCACGAAGTCCGAGGCCTGGCGGTTACCGAGGGTGATGGTGCCGGTCTTGTCCAGCAACAGGGTGTTGACGTCGCCGGCGGCCTCGACGGCACGACCGGACATGGCCAGCACATTGCGCTGCACCAGACGGTCCATACCGGCGATGCCGATAGCGGACAGCAGTGCGCCGATGGTGGTCGGGATCAGACACACCAGCAGGGAGACCATCACGATGCCGGTGACACCGTTGATATCGAGCGCCTGGTTGTCGCCCACACCCGGGTTGTTGACCTTCGAGAAGATGGCCAGCGGCTGCAGGGTCGCGACCGCGAACACGAAGATGATCGTCAGCGCGGCCAGCAGGATGTTGAGCGCGATCTCGTTCGGCGTCTTCTGCCGCGAGGCGCCCTCGACCAGCGCGATCATCTTGTCGATGAACGAGCCGCCCGGCTCCTGGGTGATCTTGACGACGATCCGGTCCGACAGCACCGTGGTGCCGCCGGTGACGGCGGAACGGTCACCACCGGACTCGCGGATGACCGGCGCGGACTCACCGGTGATGGCCGACTCGTCCACGGAGGCAATGCCTTCCACGACATCGCCGTCACCCGGAATGACCTGGCCCGCCTCGACGACCACGTAATCGCCGCGCTGCAGGTCGGGGGCCGCAACCTGCTCCTCGACCACACGCGCGCCCGGGGACCAGTTCACCAGACGGCGAGCGATGGTGTCGGTCTTGGCCTTTCGCAGGGTGTCGGCCTGCGCCTTGCCGCGGCCCTCGGCCACCGCTTCGGCCAGGTTGGCGAAAATCACTGTCAGCCAGAGCCATACGACGATCGCCCAGGCGAAGAACGTCGGATGCACCAGCGCGAGAATGGTGGACCAGACCGCGCCGATCTCGACGATCAGCATCACCGGATTGCGCCACATGATGCGCGGATCCAGCTTCTTGACCGCGTCCGGCAGGGACTTCACCAGCATCTTGGGGTCGAACAACCCCGCCGAGACACCGCGTTTCGGCTTGCCGTGCGCCTGTTCCGCCGGCGCGGAATCGAGGGTGGGAGTGCTCATGAGTGGATTCCTTCAGCGAGCGGGCCGAGCGCCAGCATCGGCAGGAAGGTGAGCGCGACCAGGATGACGGTGACGCCCGCGACCATGCCGACGAACTGCGGCCGATGCGTGGGCAGCGTGCCCTCGGAGGCGGGGGTGTGACCCTGCGCCGCCAGCGAACCGGCCAGTGCCAGTACGAAGATCATGGGAATGAAGCGGCCGAAGACCATGGCCAGGCCGAGTGCGGTGTTCCACCACACGGTATTGCCGGACAGACCGGCGAAGGCCGAACCATTGTTGTTGGCCGCGGAGGTGAAGGCGTACAACACCTCCGAGAGCCCGTGCGGACCCGAGTTGGCCATGCCCGCGCGCTCACCCGGCAGGGCCATGGCGACGGCGGTGCCGGTCAGCACGATCAGCGGGGTGACGAGGAAATACGAAGCGGCGAGCTTGATTTCCTTCGGGGTGATCTTCTTGCCCAGGTACTCCGGGGTGCGGCCGACCATCAGACCGGCGATGAACACCGTGATGACCGCGAGGATCAGCATGCCGTACAGGCCCGAACCGGTGCCACCGGGCGCGACCTCACCGAGCTGCATGTTGAACATGGTCATCATGCCGCCGAGGCTGGTGTACGAGTCGTGCGCCGAGTCCACCGCGCCGGTCGAGGTGAGCGTGGTCGCGGTGGCGAAGGTCGCCGAATTCGAGACGCCGAAACGGGTTTCCACACCTTCCATGGACGCGCCGATGGCGGATGGCACCGTGCCGTGGTGCTGCAGCTGGAAGAGGTTCATCACGGTGACGCTGAGGATGGCCAGGGTCGCCATGACGGCGGCGATGGCCACGCCCTGCTTCTTGGAGCCGATCATGCGACCGAAGGTCCGCGGCAGCGAGAAGCTGATCACCAGCAGCATGAAGATCTCGACCCAGTTGGTCCACGCGGTCGGGTTCTCGAACGGGTGCGCCGAGTTCACGTTGTAGAAACCGCCGCCGTTGGTGCCGAGCAGCTTGATCGCCTCCTGGCTGGCAACGGGTCCGCCCGGCAGGGTTTGCGAACCGGTGTTGCCCACCGTCTGGGCGATCTGGTCGTACACGTGCAGGTTCTGGATGGCGCCGCCCGCGACGAGCACGATGGCGAACACGATCGACAGCGGCAACAGAATACGGGTGGTTCCCCTCACCAGATCCACCCAGAAGTTGCCGAGTTCGCCGCTGCGACGCCGGGCGAAACCGCGCACCAGCGCGACCGCCACGGCCATACCGACGGCCGCCGAGACGAAGTTCTGCACGCTCAGGCCCACGGCCTGAACAACGTGACCCATCGTCGATTCACCGGCATAGTTCTGCCAGTTCGTGTTCGTGACGAAGCTGATGGCGGTGTTCCATGCCAGATCCGGGGTCATCTTGGTACCCGGATCGTTCAGGTGCAACGGCAGTTTGCCCTGAATCAGCTGCAGGAAGAACAGGAGCAGCACGCTGATGGCCGAGAAGGCCAGCACGCTGCGCGCGTAGACGGCCCAGGTCATCTCGACGCCCGGCTGCACGCCGATCAGTCGATAGATGCCCTTCTCGGCCCGAGAATGCTTGTCGCTGCTGTAAACCCGATACATGTAGTCGCCCAAGGGCACATGCACCGCGGCCAGCGCGATGATCAGGGATATGACGAAGAGCAGCCCTGCGGTCGTCGTGCTCACTCGGCAGCCCTCGGGGCACTCGGAACCTCGGACACGAATGAGATTTGGCGTGTCGCCACTGCGGCACGCGGACAAATTGGATTATTGCCTGTCACAGGCATGCCTTTCGAAATAGACTTGCGATCGTGCGTACGGCCTACCGATGCCGGGCTTATCCGACCGACGAACAGGCGGCAAACCTCAGCCGCACGTTCGGCTGCGCGCGCAAAGTATGGAACCTTGTTTTGGACTGGCGTACCGAGCGATACAGGATGAGCAAAATCCAGACGAACTACGCCGAATCCGACAGATATCTCACAGAACTGAAGAAGCAGCCAGAATTCGCATACTTGAATGAAGTATCCTCGGTTCCACTGCAACAAGTCTTGCGCCATCAGCACCGGGCGCTGACGAGCTTCTTCGCCCGTCGTACCAAGTACCCGCGTTTCAAATCGCGCACTACTAGACAGAGCATCAATTACACCAAGAGCGCATTCCGCTGGCGAGGAGGGAGTTTGATCCTCGCCAAACAAACCGCGCCGATTGAATATGTCTGGTCCTGGCCCGAAATCGGCCCTGCGAGCCTGGATCCGTCCCTCATAACCGTCAGCAGGGAAGCGGATGGCAGCTGGTATCTGACCATTCAACTGGAGGCTGATAGACCACCTCCACTGCCCTTGACAGGGGTATCGACCGGTCTTGATATCGGGATCAGCTCCTTTGTATCGACCAGCGACGGAGACAAAGTCGACAACCCACGCCACCTGGCCCGCAAGGCTGCCAGGCTTGCCCGCTACCAGCGACGGATGGCCCGCTGCCAGCAAGGCTCGAAGAACCGGAAGAAGGCTGCTCTCAGGGTTGCCCGAGCCCACGGAAGAATCCGGCGCGCTCGCGAGAACTTCCTCCACGTCACCAGCACCCGACTGGTTCGCCAGTACGACATCATTGCGATTGAGGATCTCAACGTTCGCGGCATGCTTCGCAACCGCAAGCTCGCAGGTGCGATCAGCGACTGCGGGTGGTCGAGCTTCCGAAACATGCTCGCCTACAAGTGCGACAAGTGGGGAAGACAACTCGTAGTCGTCGGTCGCTACTTTCCCAGCAGCAAGATCTGCTCCGCATGCGGATACCAGCTGCCCGAGCTGCGCCTCGAGATTCGGACGTGGCAATGCCCGTCCTGCCGCACCCGCCACGATCGGGATGTGAACGCGGCCAAGAACATTCTGGCCGAAGGACTTTCGGCGACGGCCTGTGGAGCTGACGTAAGACTGCAAAGGGCATCCTTTCAGCAGTCGGCGACGAAACAGGAAGCCCCGCTCGTGAGGGCGGGATCTCCTCCCACTTGGGAGGGGGAAGTCAATCAGAACCTCTCCGGAAACAGCAGTGCAGCAATCAGATAAATGGCGATGCCGATGGCCAGGAGCAGACCGATGATGTTCTGCGTCACAGCCGTTCCGCCCCGCGCTGGATCAAGCCGAACAGGGCGAAGATCGCCACCGTCAGCACCGTGAACACGACGACGAGCATGTCTCGAAACCTCTCTGCTTACGGGCGCGCCCCAAGACGCGCCGGAGTGAGTCAAGCGCCCGAAAAGCCCAACTTCGAGGTCCTTTACGCCTTCTTAGCGTCCCAGAGAGCCTCATTGACGCTCCGCTTACAGCGTCGCCCCGTGTGTCGCACGAATGTCGTCGACATCCTGCCAAAATCCATCAAGGAACCATCAGGACCGGGTATTTCAAGGAAACACGGACGCAGCAAAGCCCTGGAGAGCGATGCTCGCCAGGGCCTTGGCAAACTGGAGCGGCCAGCCCGGGCGTCCGCCGTCTCCTGCGTCAGGCCGCCTTCCACCAGGGTCTGACAGGTCTGACCCTGGATTCTCTTCGGGCCGACCGGAATTCGACCGCGCCACCCTCGACACCATCTCCATCACGGCCGAGGACGAGGCCGACGATCGGGACGAGAACGGGTGCCGCATGTGCGGGACCCGCGTTTCGCGGTCGGGGATCGGGTGGCGGGCTCGCTACTGCGCCCCGGGCTGTCGCCAGAAGGCGCATCGGGAACGGAACCGGGTGGCCGGGCCGGCCTCGACCGTGGCCTGAACGGCGGGGTTACTTGCGGGGGTAGGTCCTGACGATGGTGCCGTCGAGGCCGGCTGCCAGGTAGGCGCCGCCGTAGTCGTCGGAGAGGTAGACGAGCAGGCTGGGCTGGTCGTCGTTGAAGGTCCAGGCGGGGTTGACGATGATGTAGCGGCTGGTGGGTTTGGGGACGTTGAGTTGCTGGGCGGCGGCGGTGAGGAGGGTGGGGAGGAGATCCCAGTTGATGGAGCCGAGGTCGATGGTGGGGTCGGTCAGCTGGCTGCCGGCGCCGTCGCGTTTGGCGGTGCCGTTGCGGTAGGAGAACTGGTCGTAGAGTTTGGGCTGGCCCTGGACGGGGGCGCCCGTGCTGATGTAGGTCGGGTAGATCGTGGTTTCGGTGAATTGTTTGCCGCCCGTGACCTTTTCGAGGGCGGCGACGGCCTTGCGGACGCCGTCGGGGGTGAGCAGATCGGTGGTGGCGTCGCCCTTGGCGGTGGTGGGGGCGATGACGGTGGGCGGGATGATGCCGCTCAGGGGGATGCCCGTGGGTTGGGTGGGGATGTTCGGCTGACCCGATTGGCCTTGGCCGCCGCCGGAGGAGGAGGGCCACAAGGCGATGGCCGCGACCGCGGCGACCGCCAGGAGGACACCGACGCCGGCGAGGATCAAGGCGCGCGAATTGCGTTGCGGCGCAGGGTGGACAGGGTTCGGCGAGCCAGGTGGAAACGGCTGGGATGCGGTGAATCCGTGGGGCTGCTGGACTGTCGGGTATCCCGTCGGCGGTGGCGCGGTCGGGAAGCCCTGCTGCTGCGGTGCGGTCGAAAACCCTTGGGGCGGGGGCATTGCCGGGAAGCCCTGCGACGGCGGCGCGTCCTGGGGTCCGGACGCCGTCGTGAATCCCTGGAAATGGGGCGGCGGCGTGAGGTCCCGCGGCGACGGCTGGAAGCCCTGGGACGGCGGCGTGAAGTCCTGGGTGACCTGGGCGAGCATCTGGTCGACCTGGTCGGCCGGCGGGCGGTGGCCGGGGTTGGGGACCAGGAGGGCCTGCAGGACCGGGGTCAGCTGACCCGCCTGGCGTGGGGGCGGGACCGCGCCCATCAGGACGGCGGCGAGGGTGGCGACGTCGGTGTCGCGGCGCATGGGCTGATAGCCCTCGACGGCGGCGAAGAGGACCAGGCCGAGCGACCAGAGGTCGGAGGCGGGGTTGCCCTCGTGGCCCTGGAGGCGTTCGGGGGCGACGTACGGGAGGGAGCCGACGACGCTGCCGGTGGAGGTGAGACCGGTGACGTCGTTCACCGCGGCGATGCCGAAGTCGGTGAGGACGGGCGAACCATCGGTGCGCAGCAACACGTTCGGGGGTTTCACATCGCGGTGCAGGACGCCCACCGCGTGCGCGGCGCGGAGGCCGGCCAGGATGCCGCGACCGATCCAGGCGGCCTGCCCCGGCGACATCGGCCCCTCGTCCAGCCGGTCCGCGAGCGAGCCGCCCGCGACCAGTTCCATCACGATCCACGGATGTTTCTCGGCGGGTGTGTCCACGATGTGGTGGATGGCGACCACATTCGGGTGCGTGATGCGCGCCAGCGCGCGTGCCTCGCGCAGCACCCGTTCCCGCTGCACCTCCGCGGAGCCCGCGTCGCCTTCGGCCCGCACCTCTTTCAACGCCACCTCGCGGTGCAGCGCGATGTCGTAGGCGCGCCACACCGTGCCCATGCCGCCACTGCCGAGTGGTTCGATCAACTCGAAACGCCCGTCGACCATTGCCCGCCCGGAATTCACGGACGACAGCTTAGGGTTCCCACACTGCCCGCGCGAGATCTCGTACCGTTCAGTCTTTTCGAGCGTGGTGAATTCCGGCTAGGTGCCCTGCATACCGTTGCCCTGCCCGGTGGCTGCGCCGAGCTCGTAACCGACGGCTGCGCCCACGACACCAGCGGAAACACCGCCCAATAGCCCGCCGGCCACAGCACCCACCACACCACCGACGCCGGCCCCCGCGAGGGCGCCGCCTGCGACCCCCAAGGGCGCACCCATTCCCATGGTCGGGACGGCCATGACGACGCCGCCCGCGATCGCGCCGGCAATCGCACCGAACGCAGCCCCGATAATGGCTCCCGGCACCGCCCCGACCACCGCGCCCGGCACACCCGCCACGACCGTGCCGATGATGAGACCGGCGGTGCCGCTATTCACATTCAGCCTGGTGACCCTGTCCGAGAAGTTGTCGTCGACCGAGTGCAGGCCGCCGCCGACGGCGGCATTGGCAGCGGCTGCAGCGTTTTTCGCCTGATCGAGCACGGTGTCGGGGACACTCTGCGGCACCGGGATGCCGAACACAGCGGGCTGTACCGGGCTCGTCCAGAGCTGCTCGACAGCAGCGGGAGCCGGGACGCTGGGCTGCGCCGCGGCGTCGCCCGCGGCGATGGAGCAGGTCACCGCGACAGCCAGCGGTATCGCGCCGACGACCGGCAGCAGGGCGCGTCGCGACGCGCTGGTCTTGGATTCTCCATACCGACGAGTCATGCGACCGCCCTCTCGCTGGATTCGACTTGGAACAGCTCCCCTGACCACTGGTTATCGGACACGTGCATCAAGAATGATAGCTACACAGTAACTGTGTCATGCAGGAAAGTGTGGCGTAAACCACATTATTTGCCCATAAGTCGCATCGAGCCGCAAGCGACTCACGCATCACACGAATAGCCTCGCCATCGGTGCAGCACGATGTTTGCCACTTTGTTGCTATCCGTGCGGTGGTTCACGGAGCGACTCCCGGATGCCGACATCCAGCTTGATCTCGTACCGGTGGGTCTTTCCGAACCCGCTCGGATCCTGTCAACAACGCGAGACACCACCGTAAAGAAACCGTCAGGATCAGCGACCTGACCAGCATCGGAGGTATGAAGTGGGAACCCGCACTGGCGCACGCGCGCCCGGGCGCACACCCCCGATAGGTAAAGGAGAAGCCGTGCCGCACATCGCCGTCACCCTGATGGTGATCTTCGGGTTCCTCGGTTGCGCGCTGATATTGCGCGTCCTGGCCACCGCCGAAGGCACTCGCGAATCCATCCACACGGCACAGCAGGGCTTCCGCGCACACCGCGCGATGATGGACGAGTGAAACGCGGGCAACTACGGATCTACCTCGGCGCGGCCCCCGGCGTAGGCAAGACCTTCTCGATGCTCGCCGAAGCGCATCGGCGGCTCGAGCGTGGGCGCGATGTGGTAGCCGCCGTCGTCGAGACCCACGGCCGCAACAAGACCGCCGAGTTGCTCGCCGGAATCGAGCGCATACCGCCGAAGATGATCGAGTACCGGGGCACCACCATGCCCGAACTGGATGTGGACGCCGTACTGCGGCGGCATCCGGCGGTGGTGCTGGTCGACGAGCTGGCGCACACCAACGTGCCGGGCAGCAAGCACGAGAAGCGCTGGCAGGACGTCCAGGACCTGCTGAACGCGGGCATCGACGTGGTGTCCACGGTGAATGTGCAGCATCTGGAGAGCCTCAACGACGTGGTCGAGCAGATCACGGGCGTGGTGCAGCGGGAAACCGTGCCGGACTGGGTGGTTCGCTCCGCCGACCAGGTGGAGCTGGTGGACATCACGCCGGAAGCCTTGCGCCGCCGCATGTCCCACGGCAATGTCTATGCCGCCGAGAAGGTCGACGCGGCGCTGCGCAACTACTTCCGCCCGGGCAATCTGACCGCGCTGCGCGAGCTGGCGCTGCTGTGGCTGGCCGATCAGGTCGATGCCGCGCTCGCCAAATACCGTGCCGACCACAAGATCACCACCACCTGGGAGGCGCGCGAACGCGTCGTGGTGGCCGTGACCGGCGGCCCGGAATCGGAGACCATCGTGCGGCGCGCCAGCCGCATCGCCGCCAAATCCAGCGCCGAGCTGATCGTGGTGCACATCGTGCGCGGTGACGGCCTGGCCGGGGTCTCGACGCAACGGCTGAACCGCCTGCGCGACCTGGCCACCAGCCTCGACGCCAGCCTGCACACCGTCACCGGCGAGGACGTGCCCACGGCGCTGCTGGATTTCGCGCGGCAGGTCAATGCGACCCAGCTGGTGCTGGGCACTTCCCGCCGCTCACGCTGGGCGCGCATGCTCGACGAGGGTATCGGCGCCACCGTGGTGCAGGAGTCGGGCAAGATCGACGTACACATGGTGACCCACGAGGAATCCAACAAGGGCGGCTTCCGCTGGTCCTCACTGACCCGGCGCGAGCGCAAGGTCGGCTCCTGGTCGGCCGCGTTCATCGTGCCCTCGGTGATCTGCGCGGTCATCTACTTCTGGCTCGATCGCCTGCTGGACCTCAGCGGTGAGAGCGCCCTGTTCTTCATCGGCGTCATCGCGGTCGCGCTGCTCGGCGGTGTGGCCCCCGCGGCGCTGTCGGCGCTCTTGTCGGGTGTCCTGCTGAACTGGTTCTTCACCGAACCCCGCTACAGCCTCACCATCGACCAGCTCGACAACTTCCTCACCATCGTGGTGCTGCTGTTCGTGGCGGTCGCGGTCGCGGCGCTGGTGGATGTGGCCGCCAAGCGAACCCTGGAGGCGCGCAAGGCCTCTCGCCAGGCCGAGCTGCTGACGCTGTTCGCGGGCTCGGTGCTGCACGGCGCGGATCTCCCGGATCTGCTCGAACGCGCCCGCGAGACCTACGGCCAGGACGCCGTCAGCCTGGTCACCGACGACGAGGTCATCGCGTCGGTGGGCGAGCGCCCGCCGATGATGGTCAGCGACGCCGAAACCGCCCTGGAGGCAGGCGATGACATGCACTGGCTGCTGTTGCGAGGACGTCCCGTGACCTCCGGGGACCGCCTGGTGCTGGGCGCGGTCGCGAATCAGGCTGCGGGACTGGTGCAGCAGAAGCAGCTGCAGGAGGAGGCCAGCGCCGCGCAGGCGGTCATGGAGGCCGACAAGCTGCGCCGCGCCCTGCTCTCGGCGGTCAGCCACGATCTGCGCACCCCGCTGGCCGCGGCCAAGGCGGCGGTGTCCAGCCTGCGCAGCGACGATGTGGAGTTCTCCCCCGAGGACACCGCCGAACTGCTGGAGACCATCGAGGAATCCGTGGATCAGCTCACCGCGCTGGTCGGCAACCTGCTGGACTCCTCGCGCCTGGCGGTCGGCGTGATCAAGCCGCAGGTGCGCAAGGTCTACCTCGACGAGGTGGTGCATCACGCGCTCATGGGTATGGGGACCCGCGGCATGCGCCGCACCACCATGGACCGGGTGAAGGTGGACGTCGACACCGTCTCGGTGCGCGCCGATCCCGGTCTGCTGGAACGGGTCCTGGCCAATCTGATCGACAATGCCGCCCGCTACTCCCCCAGGGATTCGATGGTGCGGGTGGCGGCAGAGCAGGTCGGGAAGCGGGTGGCCGTTACGGTGGTCGATACCGGTCCGGGCGTACCGACCGGCCTGGAGGACCAGCTGTTCGAGCCCTTCCAGCGACTCGGCGACCGCGACACCTCCACCGGCGTGGGCCTGGGCCTGTCGGTGGTGCGCGGTTTCGTGGACGCCATGGGTGGCACCGTGCACGCGGAGCCCACCCCGGGCGGCGGTTTGACCATGGTGATCGATCTGCCCGCGGGGGACGACCCCGCGAACACCGAAGAGGAGGTCGGGTGACGAACGCGGCGGCAGCGCCGATCAAAGTGCTCGTGGTCGACGACGAACCACAGATCCTGCGCGCCCTGCGCATCAATCTGTCGGTCCGCGGCTACGAGGTGACCACCGCGTCCAATGGGGCCGCGGCCCTGCGCGCGGCCGCCGAGAAGCACCCGGACGTCATAATTCTCGACCTCGGCCTGCCCGATATGGACGGCATCGAGGTGCTGGCCGGACTGCGCGGCTGGTCCACCGCCCCGGTCATCGTGCTCTCCGCCCGCACCGACTCCTCCGACAAGGTGGAGGCCCTCGACGCCGGCGCCGACGACTACGTCACCAAGCCCTTCGGCATGGACGAACTGCTGGCCCGGCTGCGCGCCGCCGTCCGCCGCTCGGCCAGTACCGCCGACACCGCCGAGCCGGTCATCGAAACCGCTTCCTTCACCGTCGATCTCGCGGCCAAGAAGGTGACCCGCCACGGCCACGACGTGCACCTGACTCCCACCGAGTGGGGCGTGCTGGAGATGCTGGTCCGTAATCGCGGCAAGCTCGTCGGCCGCCGTGAGCTGCTGCGCGAGGTCTGGGGCCCGTCCTATGCGACCGAAACCCATTACCTGCGTGTCTATCTCGCTCAGCTGCGCCGCAAACTCGAGGACGACCCCTCCCAGCCCAAACACCTGCTCACCGAGGCGGGCATGGGCTACCGCTTCCAGTCGTGAATCCCCCTGGACAGCGATCAGGGAGCCCTCACCACGCGGTATCGGACAGAATTCCGCGTTGAGAGCTCCCTGATCTGGTATGGACCCCCTAGCTCGGCAGGGTCGCCGTGTGTTCGGATTTCACGGCGTCGAGTTTGCGGGGGTCCAGGCCGAGGCGAGCCAGGATGGTCGGAGCGACCTGGGTGAGGGAAACCTGGTCGGGGACATCGTGCTTCGAGATGCCCGAGCCCACGACCACCAGTGGGACGTGGCGGTCGTCGGTGCTGGTGCCACCGTGCTCGGCGATCTTGGACTTGCCGGCTGTGTAGACCGTGCCGTTGGTGCCGGCGAAGAGGTCGGGCACGCGGGTGTCATCAGCGTCCGCGCCGAAGTACTTCACGGCGTCCGCGCCCGCGTACACCTGGCCGGTGTCCACGCCCGACGCGGTGAACGGCTTCGGGTTGCCATTGATGTCGGTGCCGGTTCCGCTGGCCTCCAGCAGCTTTCGCTTCGCGAAGGCGGTGGCCTCGGGCGAACGGTCGGCCAGCCACCACAGGATGGCGGCGTCGTCGATCGAGTGCGCGATCAGCTTCGGCGTCTCGGGGTGGGTGGCCGCCCACTCCTTGTTCACCGCATCGATGATCGGCTTGTCGTCGACCCGGGTCAGCGCGTTCGGATCGATCGGCGACTGCCCGTGCTTGGCGGTCAGCACGATGGTGGTGCTGCCGGCCAGGCCCGCCCGGTCCAGGGCGGTGACGAAACGGCCGATCTGCTGGTCCACGAAATCCAGCGAAGCCGACAGCAGCGCACCGGGTTTCCCGTCGGCGGAGTAGCCCTTGGACGCGGGCAGCTTCTGGGTGACCGACACCGCCTGGAAGTTCATGCCGAACACCGCGGGCACGCCGGCCTGCTGGACGCCGGAGTGGTCCTTGCCGTTGATCTCGTTGACGATCGCGTCGGCCTTGTAGGTGTCGTAACGCCTGATCTGGTCCGGGTCCTTGGTCCAGGCATCACCTTTCGGCGACTTGCTGTCGATCTCCGGGGTGAACAGGTCGTCGATCGAGCGGCCGCCCTTGCCGTTCATGATCTGGTACGCCGGGTGCTTGTCCGACCAGGCGGTGCGCTGCCCGGCGTCGTGCACCACCGAGAAGACGGTGTTCACCTTCAGATAGTCCGACGGCGAAATCGGCTTGCAGGTAGCCGGATCCACCGGCAGCTTGGCCGGATCCAGCACCGAGCTCGGATCTCCGGTCATGGCCGCGATGCCGTCCGGCAGACCGGTCAGGCCCTGGCCGCCGTCGAGCTCGTCGGTGTTCTTGTCGATCTCTTCGGTCAGCGGGACCTGCGCACCCTTCTTTGCGGTGGCGCAGTCCTTGGTGCCGGCGGGGAGCAGGTCCCGGGCCCAGGTGTCGTCGTAGTAGACGCCGGTGGTCCTGGGGCTGCCGCCGGTGATCATCGCGATGGTGCCCGGGAAGGAGTCGGCCGGCGCCAGGACCTGCGCGCCGGTGTACTGTGCGCCGCGCGCGACCAGCTTGGCCAGCGCCGAATCCTGGTGCGCCGCCACATAGCCGGCGAGATCCGACTGGTGCATGCCGTCGATCGACAGCAGCAGCACATGCTGATCGTGCGCCGCCGAATCCCCGCTGCTCCCGCACCCGGCGGCCAGCCCGAGCATCCCGCAGGCCCCGGCCGCTGCCAGCCGGTAGCCCAGTCTCCGCGCCTGACTCAATTCCGTCTCCTCACCTCCGGCCCCCCGGACGGGTGCGCCGAGATCTCGACAGAGTCGCGGGTGCGGGTAACGGCCGGGCGTCGCCGCGGTGATGGACGCGCGAACTTACCGCGTCAGGCGGAGCGGCAATGTCTTGAGGCCGTTGTTCAGATTCGAACGGATCCGGCGGGATTCGCCGGTCTGCTCTATTGCGGAAAAGCGGGTCAGCAGCTCCTCGAAGAACACCCGGCCCTCCAGCCGGGCCAGGTGCACGCCCAGGCAGAAATGCTGGGCCAGCCCGAAGGACAGGTGCGGGTTGGGGTTTCGCCGGATGTCGAAGCGCTGGGCGTCGTCGAAGACGTCCTCGTCCCGATTGGCCGAGGTGTACCACATGGCCACCTTGTCCCCGGCCTTGATGGGGACCCCGCGGATCTCGGTGTCGGCGGTGGCGGTGCGCCGGAAGTAGTGCAGCGGGTTGGCGTATCGCAGGATCTCCTCCACCGCACCGGGAATCAGCGCCGGATCCGCGCGCAGTGCCGCGAGTTGCTCGGGATGCCGCAGCAGCAGTTCCAGACCCGAGGACAGCATGGTCTTGGTGGTGTCGTTGCCCGCGGTCACCAGCTGGGTGAAGAAGCTGCCGAACTCCAGGTCCGACATGGGTTTTCCACCGTAGGACCCGCCCAGGATGAGCGAGGTCAGATCCGCCTGCGGCGGCTCGGCCCGCCGCGCCATGGCGAACTGGATGGCGTAGATGGCCATATTGGTGAGCTCGGCCGTCACGTCGAAATCGCCGACCAGGTCCGGATCCTGCTGGCTGGTGGACTGTTCGGCCCAGCGCCGGATGCTCGGCCAGTCCGCGACCGGAATCCCGAACAGACCGCCCACCACCTGGCTGGGCAGCACGCCCGCCACGTCGTGCACGAATTCGACGTCGCCGTCGACGCTTTCGAGCAGATTCCGGGTCAGCTCCCGGACCCGGTCCTCCAGTTCGCCGATGACCCGGGCCTTGAAGTGCTCGGCCAGCGGCCTGCGGTAGTCGGTGTGCCGCGGCGGATCCATCATGAGCAGCATGTTGCGGGTCTGCTCGAGGCGTTCGGGCGGCTGGTTCTCCAGGATCACGCCCTCCCGCTCGGCGGAGAACAGTTCCGGATTGCGGGCCACGTGCGCCACATCCGCGTGTTTGAGGATCGCCCAGTAGCCGGGTTCGCCCGGCATCTCCTGCCAGTGCACCGGGTCCGTGCGCCGCAGATCGGCGAAGATCTCGTGGAATGGCCCGGACACATAGAGCTCCGGATCGTAGATGTCCATGACCGTGCCCACGGCCCACCTCGGTATTCGCTTGCGGGTATGCGTCTTTCGCTTCGGACGCTAACTCCGCCCGCGAGCGCGCGGCGCGGTTCCGCACCGCGATCCCATTCAGTGGACGCGCCGCACGCGCCCCCGATGCCGGGTACCCGGACGGTGATGAACCACCATGGAGGACATGCCTGTTGCGATCGTGTTCGACATGGACGGCGTGCTCATCGACACCGAACCCATCTGGGAGGAGGTGCGGCGCGCGTACGTCGAGGAGATGCGCGGGCGCTGGCTGCCCGACACCCAGGAGCGGCTCATGGGAATGAGCACGGCCGAATGGTCGCGGTACCTGAGCGAGGATCTGCTCGACGGCCGCCGCGCACCCGGCGAGGTCGCCGAGGACGTCATCACCCGGATGGCCGCCCGCTACGGCGACCACCTGCCGCTCATGCCGGACGCGGTCGACACCGTGCGCCGGCTGGCCGGGATCCACACCCTCGGGCTGGCCAGCTCGTCCCCGCGCCGGCTGATCGACGTGGTGCTCGATCGCATGGGCGTCACCGACCTGTTCGCCGCCACCGTGTCGACCGAGGAGGTGGCGCGCGGCAAGCCCGCACCCGACGGCTACCTCGAGGCCGCCGCACGGCTGGGCATCGACCCCGACGCGTGTGTGGCCATCGAGGATTCCAGCAACGGCCTGCGCGCCGCCCACGCCGCGGGTATGACGGTCATCGCCGTTCCGCACCCCAAGTACCCGCTCACCGTGGACGCCCTCGCGCTGGCGGCGTACGTCGCGGACAGTTTGAAAGAGATCACCCCGGAGCTGATGGCGGAATTCGGCTGACGACCTCGGCGTTCCGAACGAGCGGCAACCAGATGGTTGCCCCGGGTGACCCAATGGGAGGATCTTCCTTATGTCCGAACAGACCGCCGCACCGCAGACCGCCACCACCGACCCGGCCGCCGAGCCGGTCAAGCTGTGGGCCGAACGCACCGGCACCCGCGCCTACACCGGCCGCAACAACCGCGGTGGCGAGGTGCTCATCGCGTCCGCGGGCGTGCCGGGCGCGTTCACCCCGGGTGAGCTGCTGAAGATCGCGCTGGCGGGCTGCACCGGCCTGAGCGCCGACTTCACCCTCGCGCGCCGGCTGGGCGACACGTTCGACGCCACCGTGCACGTCGCCGGCGACGCCGACCGCGAGAACGAGGTGTACCCGGAGCTCAACGAGGAGTTCGAGCTCGACCTCAGCGAACTCGACGCCGAAACCCGCGACCGCCTGCTGGTCGCCGCGCAGCGCGCCGTCGACAAGGTCTGCACGGTCGGCCGCACCCTCAAGGCGGGCACCACCGTCAACCTGACCTTCCGCGTAGACGAATGAGCGGTGAACCGGTCCGGCTCAGCGCCTGGGTCCACGGCCTGGTCCAGGGAGTCGGCTTCCGCTGGTGGACGCGCTCGCGCGCCCTGGAACTGGGCCTGACCGGCTATGCCCGCAATCACAGCGACGGCCGCGTGCACGTCGTGGCCGAAGGGCCCCGCGATCGCTGCGAAACCCTGCTCGACCTGCTACGTTCCGGTACTACACCGGGTCGGGTAAACCTGGTGGTGGAAGACTGGAATGCCGCCGCGGGCGACATGACAGGATTCGAAGAACGCTAGCGAGCGGCGAGCCCACGGAGTCGACCAATGTCCACAGACCGTCCCGGTAGTCCGGAAAACCCGGACCGCCCCACCCCCGACCCCGCACACCCCGCCGAATCCCATACCGCCCCAGCCGATCCCGCCCACCCGGGCCACGAGCACTACCCGCTCCCCAGCGATCCGGACGACGAGACCTTCGCGCCGATCGGCCGCACCGACCCGACCGTCCGATTCACACCGGAGACCGCGCGAGGTTCGGGCTCCGCACCTGGTTCGACCGGAGCACCCGCACCAGGTCAACCACGCGGCCAGGAGCCAACTCTCGCGCCGCCCGCCGAATCCGGTGCAGAAGATGGGGGCGGCACGTCCGGACAATCCGGCCCGCCGGGCCCGGGTCGCCGGGGCGGCAACGAACCGACGCTCGCGCTGCCGAACGAATCCGGATCCGGTGAATCTCAGAGCGGCGCAGGCGGTTTCGGCGAGCCCGGTGCGGATCGACCGGCGGGACACCAGCCGACGCTGCCGATGCCGGCGGATTTCGGGGCGGAGCACGGCGGCGAGCAGCACGGGCCGCATCATCTCGCGGGGGAATTCCATGGTGGGCCCGGAGCTTTCGGGCGGCCGGGGGCCGGTGGCCCGACCGCCGCGCCGGGGCCGCTGCTGGGCAACGCCGGATTCGTCCTGCCCGGGCCGGTGCTGGAGCCGGCGGAACCGGCCTTGCCGGCGCCTATGGTCGAGCCGGCCGCGCCGCCGCGACGTGGCACCATCACCACGCAGGAGGCGGGGATCACCCAGCCGCGGCCGCCCACGGTCGCGGAGGCGCGGGCACGCGAGAAGGCCCGGAAGCGGGCCGAGGAGCAGGAGCGGGCCGAGGCGGAGGCCGCGGAAGCCAAGCAGCGCAAGAAGAAGCGGCTACTCATCGGCGGTGCGGCGGTGGTGGGGATCGCGGCGCTGGTCGGCGGCGGGTACCTGGTGGCGTCGGCCTGGAACGGACCCGAGGTGACCGCCTATTGCACGGTGGTGGCCAACAAGGGTGAGACCGTGCCCACCGGGCAGGGGCAGAGTGTCACTGCGACACAGGACAATCAGGAGATCGTCGTTCCGGACAACTACTGCTCGGATGCGACGGACCACGGGGACAGCGGGATTCACCCGGGCTTCTTCCTCCTGGCGGGGCACTCGTATCGCTACTACTACGGCGGCACCGGCACCATCGGGCACGCGCCGAGCGGCGGTAGCACATCGGCGCCCAGCGGTGCGACGGTGAAGACCAAGAGCGGCAGCACGATTCAACGCGGCGGACTCGGCGCGAAGATCCACGGTGGAGGTTCCTAGTGCGGCGGGTACGCAGCACTCCGCGGCCGGGCTGGCAGCGGATCATCGAGAGTCAGGGTCTGGTCTACGGCTCGCCGGGGCAATACCCGAACGGGCAACCCCGGCCCTACTGGGACGAGTCGGTGCACTACGAGTTCGACATGGACGAGATCCTGGCCATGGAGGCGCAGGTCGAGGTGCTGCACTCCATGTGCCTGCACGCCGTCGAACAGGTGGTGCTGACCGAGCGATTCGCCGATTTCGGGCTGCCGCAGTGGAGTTGGGAACCGATCACCAAGTCATGGCATCGCTCCGACCCGCACATCTACGGCCGCTTCGACATGCGCTACGACGGCCGCGGCCCGGCGAAACTGCTGGAGTACAACGCCGATACGCCCACCTCCCTGCTGGAGGCGGCAATCGTGCAGTGGCACTGGCTCACCGACACCCACCCGGACGACGACCAGTGGAATTCGCTGCACGAGAAGCTGGTCGAGCGCTGGGGTGAGATGCGCGAGACGCTGCCGGGCTCGCAGCTGCACTTCAGCTGGTCGGGCGCGGACTCCTCCGGCGAGGACAATGTCACCACCGCCTACATGCAGGAGACCGCCGCCGAGGCCGGATTCGACACCGTCGCCCTGCCCATCGAGGACGTCGGATTCGACACGGAGCTGCACCGTTTCGTGGATCTTGCCGAGGCTCCCATCGAGGCCATCTTCAAGCTCTACCCGTGGGAATGGGCCCTCGACGACGATTTCGGCCGCCGCGTGGTGGAGTCCCTGCCGGAAACCATGTGGATCGAACCGCTCTGGAAGTCCCTGCTCTCCAACAAGGCGATCCTGGCGGTGCTGTGGGAGATGTACCCCGGCCACCCCAACCTGCTGCCCGCCTACCTCGACGACCCGCACGAGCTGACCGAGTACATCCGCAAGCCGAAGCTGGGCCGCGAGGGCGCGAACATGACCATCGTCGGGGCGGGCATGGAAACCGCCACCGGCGGCGTCTACGGCGCGGAGGGGTACGTCTACCAGATGCTGGACCCGCTCCCCGAATTCGACGGCATGCGACCGGTGCTGGGTGCTTGGATCGTGGGCGACACCTCCGCGGGACTGGGTATCCGGGAGACCGTCGGCCTGATCACCGACGACAGCTCCACCTTCGTCCCGCACCGCATACCGCAGTAGCAGCCACACACCGCAGTAGCCACCGCCCGATTCACCCCGATCCGGAGGATCCCGATGACCACCGCTCTCGCACTCGAAGCCGGGTACTGGCACTCCCTGGGCCGCGGCGTCGGCGCGATCCTGTGCTACGCCCTGCTGGGCCTGGTGCTGCTGCTCATCGGCTTCCAGGCCGTGGACTGGACCACCCCGGGCCCCCTGCGCGCCATGGTGGCGCGCGGGCTGCCGAACGCCGTGATCGTCAGCTCCGCGGCCATGCTCAGTACGGCGTTCATCGTGGTACTGGCCATCTACGCGCAGGCGGGCAAGCTCGCCGAGGGCCTGATCGCCACCACGATCTACGGACTGGTCGGCATCGTGGCCCAGGTGATCGCGATGCGCAGCCTGGAATTCGTGCTCGGCATCGATATCGGTGCGGTGCTGAAGAATCCGGAGTTCAGCAGCGAGTCCGTGGTGGTGTCCGCCGCGCACATCGCCATCGGCCTGGTGGTGGCGGTCGCGATCCTCTGAGGCCCGGCTAGCTGTATTGCGGCAGCCGGTCGGCGGCGCGCCCGGCCGCCGCACGCA
This sequence comes from Nocardia sp. NPDC059228, assembly GCF_042754245.1. Taxonomy (NCBI): domain Bacteria; kingdom Bacillati; phylum Actinomycetota; class Actinomycetes; order Mycobacteriales; family Nocardiaceae; genus Nocardia; species Nocardia sp. NPDC059228. The sequence goes on from NZ_JBHZAL010000008.1 coordinate 188,535, forward strand.
GCCACGTGGCCAGCCAGATCATGCCGGCGCCCACGAACACATGGCCCACCCGCACGATCGGCGCGGGCAGCAGGAACGTCAGCGACAGCGCCGTCAGTCCGGCGGCATAGCACCCGACGGCGAAGGGCGGGACCACGCGCGCACGCCACAGTGCCGCCGAGAACAGCCAGGTCCCCAGCAGGGTGAGCGCCGCTGTGGCGAGAAACGCCCAGCGCGCGGGCCCGTCGAGCAGGTGGCCGACCACGGCCGAATCCAGATGCACCAGGACGAAGTTCATGGTGAACGCGATGCCCGCGAAGTATCCGAAGCTCAGGAAGTGCACCGCGAACGCCCACCCGCCGAACCGCCCCATCCGCTCGTACTGCGCCAGGTAGAGCCCCGCCGCGAACGCGATCCCGAACGGCACCGCCCCGCCATTGAGCACCTCGGTGACCGGAAACTTCTGCCCGGCAATGGTTTCCAGGACACCAGCGAGTGCGGTGGCCGCACCGCACACCACACCGGCGACGGCGGCGAGCCGGAACAACGATCGACCGTTCATTACGCAATTCCCTTCCGGGGCAGACGAAGTCGTACCTCCCGAACGCTACGAACCGGCACCCCCGGCCGATAAGTGCCGCGCGGCCGATGACCCGCGGCACGGTGACCGGTGACGAAACCATGACCTTCGACCTATTTCCGCGCCGGTCCCTCGCCCCGCCCGCACCGCGTCCCTACGCTCGATCCCATGTCCCGGCCGCGCGCACTCACCTGGGTAACGTGCTTCACCTACGCCTCGGTCCTGTGCGCCGCCTGGTTCGCGACCCTCTCCGCCACCATCCCTGCCACTCCCCTGCGCCTCACCACCCTCACCCTCGCCCTGCTCGCACTCACCGCGCTGGACCTCCGCTCCGGCCGGTCCACCCAGGTCGCCGGCCGGATCGCGGCCACCTCCCGGCACCCTGCCGACGACCCGGAGTCGCCCACGCTGCACCGTCGCCGATGGCCTCCCGATTCGAACCCGGGCATCACGCCGCGCCCGCCAGACGAGCCGCACCGGCGCGACGACAGAGCCGCGGCCGAATCAGCCTGCGCGGCGGTTGCTTCCGGGGCGCCGGGTGTGGCCGCAGCGCCGGAGCCGTGGCGGGCCGGGTGGATCATGGCGGTGGCGGCGGTCGGCGGACATGCGGTGCTGTTCGCGGTGGCAGCGGCTGCCGATGTTTCGGGCAATGCCAAGGTCTTGTTCGTGCTGTTGCCGTTCGAAGCCTTTGTGACGCTGGGCCGCCGGGCCGCGATCGCAGTGGCGGCGACGATCCTCGGCGTGGTGGCCACCGCCGTCGCGCTGCACGCACCCGACCGCACCGGCACCGCGCGGCCGGCCGAGTTCGTGATGTTCTCGATCGGGGTGGTGTTCGCCGTGGCTCTCGGGGCGCTGACGGTGCGGGCCGAGAACGGCCAGCGGCGGGCCGAACGGTTGCTGGCGGAGTTGTCGGAATCGCATGCGCGCCTGCGCGAATACGCCGATCAGGCGGCGTCGCTGGCCGCGGCCGCCGAGCGCGCGCGGGTGGCGCGCGATATCCACGACACCGCAGGACACCATTTGGCGGTGGTCGCGATCCAGCTGGAAAAAGCGGCCGCGTACCGGAGCCGGGATGCCGCCGCCGCGGATCAGGCCCTCGCCGACGCGCGCGATTCCGCACGTGCCGCACTGGATCAGGTACGCACCGCCGTGGGAACCCTGCGCGCCGACACCGGCGGCTTCACGCTCGCCGCCGCACTGACAACACTGGCGAACCGCTTGGACGGCAGTGGATTTCCGGTGCGGATCGACATCGACGGCGCCGACGAGCCCGGCGAATCCGCGGCGTTCGCCCTGTATCTGGCCGCGCAGGAGGGTCTCACCAACGCGTTCCGCCATTCCGGGGCGCCGACCGCCACGGTTCGCGTGGAGCACCGGACCGCGCACAGTCTCCTCGAAATCTCCGACGGTGGAAGGGGTTTCGATCCCGGCGCGGTGGCGGGTCACGGCCTGACCGGCATGCGCGAACGGCTCGCACTCCTGGGCGGAGAACTCCGGGTGGACACCGGGCCGGCCGGCACCCGGCTGCGAGCGCGACTCCCCCGGGGTTCACGATGACCACCGCGACCACCGTCCTCATCGCCGACGATCAACCACTGGTTCGCGAGGGCATCGCCTCCCTGCTCACGCTCCAGGCCGGGGTGCGAGTAGTCGGCACCGCTGAGAACGGTTCGGCCGCAGTCGATCTCGCCCTCGAACGGAAACCCGACGTGGTACTGATGGACGTCCGGATGCCGGTCCTGGACGGCCTGGCCGCGGCGGCGGCACTACGCGATCGCACGAAGGTCCTCATGCTCACCACCTTCGACGACGACGAGTACGTCATCCGGGCCCTGCGGGCGGGCGCGCGCGGATACCTGCTCAAGGATCTCCCGGCGGCCGACCTCGCCGCGGCGGTCCGGCTCGTGCACGCCGGTGTCGATCAGTACTCGGCGACCGTGTCCGCCCGCGTGCTCGGCATGCTGCGCGACCCGGGCCGCGGCACCGGCCCGCAGCCCGCCGCCGACCTGACCAAACGGGAATCGGAGATCCTGCGCCTGCTGGCGACCGGCGCGTCCAACCGGGAGATCGCTCGCGCCCTGTATGTCAGCGAGGGCACGGTGAAGAACCATGTCTCGAACATCCTGACGCGGCTGGGTGTCCGGGATCGGACCCAGGCCGCGATCTACGCGCTCGACCACGACCTGGCATAGCGGCGGTCAGCGCACCCGGCTGTACTTGATGAAGGCCACGCCGTCCTCGAAGACGCGGCTGGTGAGCACCCGGAACCGGGCGGGTTCGGGCAGGTGACCGGCCGTGCCGAACAGCGGGCGGCCGTGGCCCAGCACCATCGGGTAGAGCTTCAGGAACACCTGGTCGATCTCGGGCAGCAGGGTCTGGGCGAGTTCACCGCCGCCGCACAGCCAGATGCCGAGCCCCTTCTCGCGCTTGAGCTCGCGCACCCGCTCGGTCGGGTTCCCGGCGATCAACTCCACATCGGGGGCCGGATTCTCCGGCAGCGTGGTGGACACCACGAACTGCCGCAGATGGGCGTACGGGCTGGAAGTGCCGGTCCGGACACCGAAATCGTGCGTCTTGCGGCCCATGATCACGGTGTCGAAGTTCTGGCAGGTTTTGTCGACGCCCAGCACCTGACGAACCTTGGTCGGGAGAGTCTCGGGATACTGCGCGATGATCGCGGGCCCGTGGTCACCCCCGACCGGGAAGAAGTCGACCGAGCCCGCATCGGTGGCGATGAATCCGTCGATGGTGGCCGCGACGTAGTAGGTCAGCTTGCGCATTGTTTCCTCCAGCCGGCACAACACATGCCGCTAGTGAAAAAGGTAGCGCCTCGACAGACAGGATAGGGAGGCTCGGCCACACTGGAATGACCTTGAAGCGAAGAATACCCGCTGGTCTCAGCCGCGCGGGCGGGGTTGGCAACGGGGGCATGAGAAAGACGAACGGTTCATGAACTTCTCCCGGCGCATGATCGCACCACAGCGCCGGCACGGCTCATCCTCGCGCCCATAGGCATTGAGCGACCGCTCGAAGTACCCGGACTGGCCGTTGACGTTCACGTAGAGCGCGTCGAAGGAGGTGCCGCCGGCCCGCAGCGCCGCGTCCATGACGTTCCGCGTCTCGCCGATCAGCGCGTGCAGCGCGGGCCCGGTCAGCTTGGCCGCCGAGCGCTCACCGTGGATCTTGGCCCGCCACAGCGCCTCGTCGGCATAGATATTGCCGACACCGGACACCACGGTCTGATCCAGCAGCAGCCGCTTGATCTCGGACTGCTTGCCGCGCAGGGTCTTCACCACGGCATCGGCGTCGAAGAGCGGATCCAGCGGGTCGCGCGCGATGTGCGCGGCGGACTCCGGCACCCAGGTCCCGTCCACCTCGACCAGATCAGAGAGCATCCAGCCGCCGAAGGTGCGCTGGTCCACGAACCGCAGTTCGTTTCCGTCGTCGAGGGCGGCGATGATGTGCGCGTGCTTCTCCAGCGGCGCGGTCGCGGGCTGCACCAGCATCTGCCCGGACATGCCGAGATGCACGACCAGAGATGTGTCCGGCTCATCGAAGGTGAGCCACAGGAATTTGCCCCGCCGCTGCGCGTTCTCGACGCGCAGACCGGTCAATCGGGCGGCGAGATCGTCCCCGCCCAGCTCGTGCCGGCGCACCGAACGCGGATGCTTGACCGTCACCCGGTCCAGGACGCGGCCCACCACATGCTCGGTGAGCCCGCGCCGGACGACTTCGACCTCGGGAAGTTCGGGCATCTAGCTCTTCGAGCCGTCGGCCGAACCCTCGGGCGCGTTCTCGGCGTGCAACGCCTTGTAGGCCGCGCCCGCGGCCTTCTGTTCCGCTTCCTTCTTGGAGCGGCCCACCCCCTGGCCATAACCCTGACCACCGATCACCGCGGTGGCGGTGAACTCTTTGTCGTGGTCGGGCCCGGTGGAGGTGATCTCGTAACTGGGCACGCCGATACCGCGCTCGGCGGTCAGCTCCTGCAGGCTGGTCTTCCAGTCGAGCCCGGCCCCCATGCGGGGACCGCGCTCGAGCAGTTCGGCGAACAGCCGCAACACGACGGTGCGTGCCACATCGATGCCGTGCTGCAGGTGCACCGCACCCAGCAGCGACTCCATGCCGTCGGCCAGGATGCTCGGCTTGTCGCGGCCACCGGTGAGCTCCTCGCCCTTACCGAGCAGGAGATGGCGGCCGAGACCGCCCTCACCGAGGCAGCGGGCCACCTCGGCCAGCGCGTGCATGTTCACCACGCTCGCGCGCAGCTTCGCCAGCTCACCCTCGGACTTGTCCGGGTGCTCCAGATAGAGGCGCTCGGTAATGCTCAGGCCGAGCACCGAATCGCCCAGGAACTCCAGGCGCTCGTTGGTCGGCAAGCCACCGTTCTCGTAGGCATACGACCGGTGCGTCAGCGCTAGGCGCAGAAGCTCCGGTTGTACGTCCACGCCGAGTGCCTCGAGCAGACTGGCATGGTCGGCTGCATCACCTACGGCGGGAATATCCGCCGCATCCTTGCTGGCGGTCACGGTCGGCTGAAGCGAATCAGATCGCGGAGGTGACCTGACGGCCCTTGTAGGTGCCGCAGCTCGGGCACGCGATGTGCGGCAGGGTCTTCTGGCCGCAGGCGCGGTTCGGGCAGGTGATCAGGGTCGGCGCGGCGGCCTTCCACTGGCTGCGACGCGCGTGGGTGTTGGCACGGGACATCCGGCGCTTCGGAACGGCCACGACTAGCTCTCCTCTGTCTTCTTACTTGCGGCACCGTTGTGTCCCGCAAGGGTGGAATCGGTTGATGGGTCCGACACGGTCTCCGCGTCGGTGGACTCAGCGTTGCTGTGTTCTTTGGCAGAGAACTTGGCGAGTCCGGCCCAGCGAGGGTCAAGTATCTCATGACCGTGGCCGGAACCCGCAATCGCCATCTTGACGCCGCATTCCGGGCACAATCCGGCACAGTCCGGCTCGCACAGCGGCTGCAGCGGCAGCTCCAGGCCGACGGCGTCGATGATCACCGGTTCCAGGTCGATGAAATCGTCGACCAGGCGCGGGATCTCGTCTTCCTCGGTGGTCTGCTCGGTGGCGCTGTCCGGGTAGGCGAACAGCTCGGTGAGCTGCAATTCGATCTCGTCGGTGAACGATTCGAGGCAGCGCGAGCATTCGCCCTCGATGGGAGCCGACACCGTGCCGGTGACGAGCACACCTTCGGAGACCGACTGCAGCGTGAGATCCAGCTCGACCTGCGCACCGGCCGGGATGCCGATCAGATCGAGGCCGATCTTCTCGGCGGTCGTCAGGGTGCGCTGCAGTGCGCGCATGGAACCGGGGGCGCGTCCGAGACTGCGTACGTCCAGCACGAAGCCCGCGTCGGTCGTCTTGTGACGATGACGCGAACCATGACCGGAATCGGCGGACATCTCTGAACTCACTCACGCTAGGTGTGGAATGGGCAACCACCCAACAATACCGAAGGGCCCGCTTGCGACCCAAATGGGACGAAAGCGGGCAATCCAACCGGAAATTCAGCGGCGGAACTCGGAGGCGTAGTCGGGGACGGAACCGCCCGGGCGGACCTGGTGGCGGCCGCGGCCGAGGATGCGCAGCGTGTTGTGCAGGGTTTCCTCGAAGTCGGCGAGCTTGCCGTCGACGTAGTCGTCGCATTCCTGGCGGAGGCGGTCCGAGTCGGCCTGGGCGGTGTCGATGAGCCGGGCGGATTCGGCATGGGCGGCGCGGACCACCTCGGTCTGCGAGACCAGACGGTCCTGCTCGGCCTTGCCCTCGGCGACCGAGCGGTCGTAGGAGGCCTGTCCGGCGACGGCCAGGCGGTCGGCCTCGGCGCGGGCCCGGCCGGTGAGGGTGTCGTATTCCTTCTGGCCGTCGGCGACGGTGCGCTCGGCCTCCTCCTCCGCCGAGCCGACCAGGTGCTCGGCGTGGGCGCGGGCCTCGGCGACCATGCGATCGGCGTGCGCCTTGGCGTCGGCGAGGATGCGGTCGGCCTCGTCGCGCGCGGAGGTAACCGTGTGGTGCGCTTGCTCATTGGCGGTCTTGACCGTGGTCTCGGCGCCGGTGCGGGCGTCGGTGACGATCTTGTCGCGGTGATCGAGCACGTCCTGGGCGTCGTCGAGTTCGCCGGGCAGGGCCTCGCGGACATCATCCAGAAGTTCCAGCACCTCACCGCGCGGCACGATGCAGTTGCGGGTCGGCGGGATGCCGCGGGCCTCTTCGATGATGGCCACCAGTTCGTCGAGCGCTTCGAATACCCGGTACATGTGCTACCCCACTCTCCTGCCAGGACTCACGGCGAGACTCTCCGCTTCCGCCAGTCTGCCAATCTCAGCGCTGTCAACAAGGTCCGACACGGCGTGTCGCTGGTTTTCCGGAACATGGCCTGTTTCACAGACCACAAAAACAAGTGGAGGAATCCACTCCACTTGGTGTTACCGTGGAAGGGCGAGAACGTGTCGGCCACTGGCTGGCCCGGAAGAACTCCGGACCGCCCGGCCGACACCGATGTGTTCGGATGGGGAAGACGATGGCTGTCCACGAGATTCCGGAACGGGCGACGATGCCCGTGACCGGGCTGGTGAACACCTATACCTACGGCACCGAGGCCCTGGCCTACGGCACCGAGGCCCTCGCCCACGGCACCGAAGCCCTGCACGCGACGGGCTCGCGCTGGCTTGGCCGGCTCGGGGTATGGCTCCGCGGCGACGCGGTCTTCGCGCAGTTGATTCGCTTCGCCCTGGTGGGCGGCCTCAGCAATGTCGGCTACATCCTGCTGTTCCTCGCGCTCTACGGCGGCGGCCCGCAGCTGGCCAATCTGGCCGGCTCCATCGTGAGCACCGCGCTGGCCAACGAAATGCACCGGCGGCTCACCTTCCAGGCGGCCGACCGGGTGCGCTGGTACACAGCGCAATTGGAAGGCGGCGCGCTCGCGCTGGCCGGACTGGCCATCACTTCGGGTGGGCTGGCCATTCTCGAGGTCACCGAGCCGGGCATCGGCGGCCTCACCGAAGCCATTGCGGTGCTGGGCATCACCGCCGCGGTCGGCACCATGCGCTTCCTCACCCTGCGGCTCTGGGTGTTCTGAGCCTCATCCCCTCGGTGTTCTCCGCATGTGCGGGAACCCTTTTCGGCCGGTCGGCGTCCAAGACAGCATCGACGACGAAAGGAGTTCCGACATGGACCGTTGGCGCGGATGCCTTGGGGGACGGCGGGATACGGCCGGGCCGCGACCACAGCGGCCGACGGGGCGGGTCTGCGGGTCGTGCGTGCGGCACCGGCGCCCGCAGCAGCCCCGCCGGGAGGGCGAGTGACAGCCCGGACCACGGCGGCCGCCGCGGCGATGGGCGCGACGGCCGAGACGATCGCCACCGGTGCCAGGGGGACGGCCGCGAGTGGCGGACGGCGGTGCGGGACAAGCGGATCCCGGCAGGCGCTGCTCGAGGGGTGCGGCGCACAGCGGAGCCACGGACAGCAGCGGGGGCACGGGCAACAGCGGAGCCACGGGCAACAGCGCGGACGTGGGCAGCACGGGCTCGCGCCGGCTCTGGACCGGCGGGAACAGCATCGGCGGTTGATCCGGGCCGTGCTGCCGGACATGGCGGCGGGCACCGTGGTGAGTCACCAGTCGGCGGCCGTGCTCTACGGCACCACGCTGTGGCGCGCGCCCCTGGACCGCGTGTGCGTCACCCGCAACCGCCGTGGTGGCGGCCGGACCAGGCCCTGCACGAAAATCCATGGTTCACCGGTGGATTCGGCCGCGGAGCTCGACGGGCTGCTGGTCACCACCCCGGCGCGGACGGTGGTGGATCTGGCCCTGACCCTGCCGTTCGACGCGGCCGTCGTGGCGGGCGACGCGCTGGCCGGCATGTTCGGACTGGGAGCGGCCGAACTGGGTGAGGAGCTCGCCCGCGCCAAGGGCCGCTACGGGATCGGGCAGGCGAAGCAGGTGATCGCGATGCTCGACGGCCGCAGTCAGAGCATCGGCGAGTCCCTGAGCCGCACCATGATCCAGCAGCACGCGCTACCGCTGCCCCGATCGCAGGGCAATGTGCTGACTCCGGACGGCCGGTTCGTCGGCCGGGTCGACTTCTACTACGAATCCGCCGGTGTCCTCTGCGAATTCGACGGGCCCACCGAGTACGGCCGGCTGTTGCGGCCGGGTCAGGACCTCGCGGCCGCCGTGCAGCGCGAGCGGACCCGTGAAACCTATCTGCGCGCCCTCGGTTTCGACGTGGTCCGCTGGACCTGGGACGACCTGGTCAGGGGGCGGCCGGCCCGGCACCTGCGGTCCGCCCTGGCCACCCGCCGACGCCGCCCGGACGGCCGGATCGAGCCGGCCCCGGCGCCCGAACCGCGCGGCCTGACGGTCCGCGCACTGTGATTATCGCCGTCCGCGCACTCCGAACCGGGCCGGATTCCGCAGGGGCGGAAGAGGTTGCGCCCCTGCGGTGGCGATCAGCCCCGGCGTTCGGCGATGCGGGCGAGCAGGCGCTTGTGGACGATCGGCGGGAGCAGGTCGGCGACGTCACCGCCGTAGGCGGCGACCTCCTTGACCAGGGAGCTGGAGACGAAGCCGTAGGCCGGGTTGGTGGCGATGAAGTAGGTGTCGACACCGGTGAGCTTGCGGTTCATCTGAGCCATCTGGAGCTCGTAGCCGAAGTCGGTGGCATCGCGCAGGCCCTTGACGATGGCGGTGATGCCCTGCTGTTTGGCGAAGTCGACCAGCAGGCCGCGCCAGGATTCCACCCGCACATTGGGCAGGTGGGCGGTGACCTCGCGGATCAGGTCCATCCGCTCCTCGACGGTGAACATGCCCTGTTTGTTGGGGTTCACCACGACGGTCACGACGACCTCGTCGAATTGCCCGGCGGCGCGGGCGATCACGTCGAGATGTCCATTGGTCACGGGGTCGAACGACCCAGGGCACAGTGCTCCAGCCATGGCCGAACGCTACCGCATGGCGGGGTGCCGACCGGCGTCGCCCCAAACTTCGCAAATCGGTCATGCCTGGTCAGCTATGGTTTTGCAACCCAGAATCTGGCCTTCCCGCGTTCGCGTACTGTTCGGTTTGCTCGCGTTGATCGTTTGCTCGGCCAATTGCGAAGCTGCATCGGCAATTACGCTCGATGAGGAAGTAGTACACGCATATGGCAAGGGCATCGTTGGGTCGGAAGATCGCAGTCACCGTGGCTGCGACTGTGAGCGCGTTCAGCGGCCTGGTGGGCGCGACCGCGTCCGCCGATCCGGGTAACGGCCAGGGGGCGGCCCCGGAGCACATCTTCTACATCATGATGGAGAACCAGGGGGACGACGACATCCTCGGCAACACCGCCGACGCGCCGTTCATCAACCAGCTGGCCAACGACAACGGCGTGTCCACCGGTTTCCACGGCGTGACCCACCCGAGTCTGCCGAACTATCTCTCCATGTTCTCGGGCGACTTCCAGGGCATCTGGGACGACTGCAAGGCCGGCGCCGACTCCACCTGCGCCCCCGAGGAATTCGTCCCGAACTCCGGCGACGGCACCTCCGGCGCCGCGCTGACCCCGGCGCAGATCGCCAGCGCGACCGCCAAGCCGCACATGTTCGCCGGCAAGAACCTGGTCGACGAGCTCGAGGGCAAGGGCAAGTCCTGGAAGGCCTACATGGGCGGAATGCCGTCGGCCGGCTTCCAGGGCGAGTTCGCGCCGGGCAATGTCAACGGCACCACGGTCAAGCTGTACGCCCAGAAGCACAACCCGTTCATGTACTTCTCGGACGTCAACTCCCCCGGCAACGCCCGCCTGCAGAAGGTCGTGCCGTTCGAGAACAACTTCGACGCCGACTTGAAGAGCGGCAACGTGCCGGCCTTCACCTGGATCAGCCCCGATCAGTGCTCGGACATGCACGGCCTCTCCCACGCGGCCGCGACGCTGATCAACAAGCCGACCTGTGAGGAGCCGGCTTCCGGTGTGGCGCACGGCCCGATCCACCTGGGTGACGACTATCTGAAGGACACCGTCACCAAGATCACGAACTCGGACGTCTGGAAGAAGACCCGCTCCAGCATCGTGATCGCCTGGGACGAGAACGACTACTCCGGCTTCTCCGGCGGCCCGGGCAGCCCGGTCGGCGCCAACGGCGCCGTGCTCGGTGGCGGCGACGCCCCGCTGCTGGTGATCAACTCCGACAAGGTGCACAAGGAGCAGGGCGAGCAGGGCAAGCCCCAGCCGCACCACAAGGTGTCGACCGAGGTCTCGGACCACTACTCGGTGCTGTCGGCCATCGAGCAGCTGTGGGACCTGGGCTGTCTGGCCAACACCTGCCAGTACAAGGCCCCGCAGTCGGTGAAGGACCTGTTCCAGAACTGACGTTCGCGAAACTTCGTGACGATGCCCGCCGTGTTCGCGCACGGCGGGCATCGCCGTATCCTCCACTCCCGCTTCGGATCTCGACGGCGGGCCTCAGAGTTCGAGCATGGCCGCCGCGCCGAAGGTGCGGACCAGGGCCGGGTCGTTGAACGCGGTGATGCGCCCGATCCTGGTCCCGATCAGCGTCAGGACGTGAATCCCGTAGGCCTCGTAGTGGTGGTCGTCGACGCGTTTGTGAACGATGAAGGCGGGCTGGCCATTCGCGCGGGTCGGCGTGAAACGCCACAGGCCCGGCCGCAGGATACGGCTGCGCAGGAATCCGAGGACCGCCTCGCGTCCGGTGAACCACGTTGGCGTGGGAGGCATTTCCATCTCCACGTCGGCACGCAGGAGTTCGAGCAGCGCGGCATGGTCGGCGCGGGTGAACGCGTCGACATAGCCGTCGAGCAGCCGCCGCTGCGCGAGTTCGTCCGGCTCGGCCAGGTCCGCCTCCACCGGCCCGGCCTGCGCCAATCGGCTCCGCGCCCGCCGCAGCGCACTGTCCACGGCGGTCGGCGTGGTGTCCAGCATGGCGGCGACCTCCGCGGTCCGGAAGGCCAGCACGTCGCGCAGCGTCAGCACCGCGCGCTGCCGGGCGGGCAGAAGTTGCAGTGCCGCAATGAAGGCCAGCCGTACCCCCGTCCGCCCGGCCACGATGGCGGCCGGATCGTCGAACCCGAACACCGAGTCCGGCGCGGGCTGCAACCACGCCACCCCGGGCTCCCGGGCCGCCATCGCCACCCGGTGATCGTCCTCCGGCGCGCCCAGCCCCGACGGCAGCGGCCGGCGCGAGCGCCCTTCCAGCGCGGTCAGGCAGGCCATGGTGGCGATCCTGTAGAGCCAGTGCCGCAGCGACGACCGGCCCTCGAACCCGCCGAACCCCCGCCAGGCCCGCAGGTAGGTCTCCTGCACCAGGTCCTCGGCATCGTGCACCGACCCCAGCATGCGATAGCAGTGCGCGAGCAGCTCCGGCCGGAATCGCTGTGTGAGAGCGGCGAATTCGCGCTCGGTGGGCGGTGCGGTGACCGCGGGCCGTTCGGTGTCGGAGGGCATGGCCGCTACTCCCGGAGGTGCGCTGGTCGTCATGGTCGCGACCCCTCAGCCGATCTGCTTCAGCCCGGCGCCGCTCACCAAGTATTCCGCCGCGCTGCCGGCATCGTCGGCGAGTTCGACCACCGCCTTGCCGACCTGTTCGGGCGTGAGCACCGGTGCCATCCCGGCGAGATAGGTTTCCACGTCGATGCCCTGCCGGGCGGCATACCCCGCGACCGCCTGCTGGCCGAGCCCGGTGGCCGGTGTCAGCCGGGGCAGCAGGGCCACGAACCGGATGCCGAGCCCCGCGCGGTCCGATTCCTCGGCGGCGTAGGCCCGGATGAACCGGATGGTGGACTTGGCTCCCGCGTATCCGCCGCTGAGCGGCGACCCGGCCAGCGCGGCCCCGCTCGACATGGCGATCACCGCGCTCCCCGGGGGCAGCGGCTCCCGCAGGGCTGCCCCGATCCAGACGAACGCCTGCTTGGTATCGGTCTCCCAGTTGCGGCTGAAGGTCTCCCAGGTCTGCTCGTGCACGGGGGCCAGGGGTGGAGTGGCCCCGGCATTGAGCACCAGCAATTCCGGCCGGTACACGCGAATCACCTTCTGCGCCACGGCTTCCTCGGTAGCGTCGGCCGCAACCGGCACGAACCTCTCCCCGAGCTCCACACGGACGTCCTGCAGTGCCTGCTCGTCCCGCGCCACGCCGATCACCCGCGCGCCCGACGCGACGAGTGAGGCGGCGATCGCCCGCCCGAATCCCCGGCTCGCACCGGTGACCACGGCGGTCCGTATCGAATCCGACATCACGTACTCCCTACTCCGGTCTGTTCCTGTCGGTATTCAGACCAGTGGCAGTCCGAGAATCCGTCGGCCCTCGCTCCGCGTTCTTCGTAGTCGCGAAGAATGAGCCACGCAAAGCGAGGAATTCCGCGACCCGCGGGCGCCGAGGAGCTCGCCGCTGCGGCAGCCGCGGGCGAACTCATCTTCGGCGCGACTCAGGACGCCGACGCCGTACTGCCGCGGACCACTCAGCCCTCGAATTCGGCGAGGTCGATGCGGGTTTCGCCGTAGGTGCGGGACTTCAGAGGTGCGTAGCCGTCGGGCCAGGACACCTCGGGCGAGCGGGTGGAGCGTTCGACGACGATGAGGGCGTCGTCGTGGAGCCAGCCGTTGGCGGCGAGGGCGCGGAGGTCGGCCTGCACGTCGGCGACGTCGAGGTCGTAGGGCGGGTCGGAGAAGACCAGGTCGTAGCGTTCCGGCGGCGCACCGGACAGGACGCTGGTGACCGAGTTCTGGCGCAGCTCCGCGCCCGGCAGCCCGAGGTCGCCGATATTGCCGCGAATGATGGCGGCGGCCTTGCGGTCCGCTTCGATGAGCAGCGCGTGCGAGGCGCCGCGGGACAGCGCCTCCAGGGCCAGCGCCCCCGAACCCGCGTAGAGGTCGAGGACGTGCAGGCCGTCGAAATCCATGCGGGCGTGCAGAAGGCTGAACAGGGCCTCGCGCACCCGGTCGGAGGTGGGGCGGGTGCCCGCCGGGGGGACGCGGAGGCGGCGGCCCCCGGCGGTACCCGCCACGATGCGGGTCATTCGGCGGCGGCCTCGGTGAGGCTCACGTCGACGAGCAGGTCGCCGCCCTCCACCTGCTGCACCTTGGTGATGGCCACGCGGCGGACCACGCCGGCGCGCGGGGCGGTGATGGCGGCCTCCATCTTCATGGCCTCGATGGTGCCGATGGTGTCGCCCGCCGCGACCGAATCGCCTTCGGAGACGGCCAGGGTCACCACGCCGGCGAAGGGCGCCGCGATGTGGCCGGCATTGGTCTTGTCGGCCTTCTCGGCGGCGGGGATCTCGCTGGCGATGGATCGGTCGCGCACCGTGATGGGGCGCAGCTGCCCGTTGAGGATGCACATGACCGTGCGCATGCCGCGCTCGTCGGGCTCGGAGATGGCCTCCAGGCCGATGAGCAGGGTGACTCCCTTGTCGAGCTGGACGTGATGTTCTTCATCGTGGCGCAGGCCGTAGAAGAACTGGTTGGCCGACAGCCCGGTGGTGTCGCCGAACTTCTCGCGGTGGGCGACGAATTCGGCGGTGGGGCCGGGGAACAGCAGGCGGTTGAGGGTGGCCCGGCGCTCCGCCGAGGTCCCGTTCAGCCCGGCTTCGTCGGCCGCGGTCAGCTGGGTCTCCGGCTTGGCGGGGCCGCGGCCGGCGAGGGCGCGGCTGCGGAAGGGTTCGGGCCAGCCGCCGGCCGGGGTGCCGAGTTCGCCGCGCAGGAACCCGATGACCGAGTCCGGGATGTCGTAGCGGCCCGGGTCGGCGGCGAAGTCCTCGACGTCGACGCCGGTGCCGACCAGTGCCAGCGCCAGATCGCCGACCACCTTGGAGGACGGGGTGACCTTGACCAGCCGGCCCAGCATCCGGTCGGCCGCGGCGTATTTGGCCTCGACCTGCTCGAACTGGTCGCCCAGGCCGAGCGCGATGGCCTGCTGGCGCAGGTTCGACAGCTGGCCGCCGGGAATCTCGTGGTGGTAGACGCGGCCGGTCGGCCCCGGCAGCCCGGATTCGAAGGGCGCGTACACCTTTCGCAGCGCCTCCCAGTACGGCTCGAGGTCGCATACGTTCTGCAGGTTCAGCCCGGTGTCGTGGGGCGAATTCGCCGCTGCCGCAACGATGGCCGAGAGCGCGGGCTGAGACGTGGTGCCCGCCATGGGCGCCGACGCGCCGTCGACGGCGTCCGCACCGGCCTGCCAGGCCGCCAGGTAGGTGGCCAGCTGGCCGCCCGGGGTGTCGTGGGTGTGCACGTGCACGGGCAGGTCGAACTCCCGGCGCAGCGCGGTGACCAGGGTGTGCGCGGCGGGCGCGCGCAGCAGTCCGGCCATGTCCTTGATGCCGATGACGTGCGCCCCGGCCTCGACGATCTGCTCGGCGAGCTTGAGGTAGTAGTCGAGGGTGTAGAGGTCCTCGCTCGGGTTCGACAGGTCGCCGGTGTAGCTGAGCGCGACTTCGGCCAGGGCGGTGCCGGTTTCGCGGACGGCGTCGATGGCCGGGCGCATCTGGTCGACATTGTTGAGCGCGTCGAAGATGCGGAAGATGTCGATGCCGGTGGCGGTGGCCTCGGAAACGAAAGCGCGCGTGACTTTTTCGGGGTACGGCGTGTAGCCGACGGTGTTGCGGCCGCGCAGCAGCATCTGCAGGTTGATGTTCGGCACCGCCTCGCGCAGCGCCGCGAGCCGCTCCCACGGGTCCTCGTAGAGGAAGCGCAGCGCCACGTCGTAGGTTGCGCCGCCCCAGCATTCGATGGACAGCAGCTCGGGCGTCATGCGCGCGACGTGTCCGGCCACATCGAGCAGGCCGTTGGTGCGGACCCGGGTGGCCAGCAGCGACTGGTGCGCGTCGCGGAAGGTGGTGTCGGTGACGGCCACCCCCTCGCGGTTGCGCAGCCACTGCGCGAAGCCCTCCGGTCCCAGCTCGAGCAGCCGCTGCCGGGAGCCGGGCGGGGGCGGCACGGTCATGTCGAGGGCGGGCAGCTTGTCGTGCGGGTACACCTTGGTCGGCCGCGAGCCGTGCGGCTTGTTCACGGTGACGTCGGCCAGGTACTGCAGGATCTTGGTACCGCGGTCGGCCGAGCTCTTGAGGGTGAGCAGCTGCGGCCGCTCGTCGATGAACGAGGTGGTCACCCGGCCCGCGCGGAAGTCCGGATCGTCCAGCACCGCGAGCAGGAACGGGATGTTGGTCGTCACGCCGCGGATGCGGAATTCGGCGACCGCGCGCCGGGCGCGCGCCACCGCGGTGGCGAAATCGCGCCCGCGGCAGGTGAGCTTGACCAGCATGGAGTCGAAGTAGGCCCCGACCTCCGCGCCGACATTCGCGCCGCCGTCCAGGCGCACGCCGGCGCCGCCGGGCGAGCGGTAGCCGGTGATGCGGCCGGTGTCGGGCCGGAAGCCGTTGGCCGGGTCCTCGGTGGTGATGCGGCACTGCAGCGCCGCGCCCCGGATCTGGATGCCGTCCTGGTTCAGGCCCAGATCCGCCAGCGTCTCCCCGGCGGCGATGCGCAGCTGCGACTGCACCAGGTCGACATCGGTGATCTCCTCGGTCACCGTGTGCTCCACCTGGATTCGCGGGTTCATCTCGATGAACACGTGATTGCCGCGCTCGTCGAGCAGGAATTCCACGGTGCCCGCGCAGGAGTAACCGATCTGGCGGGCGAAGGCCACCGCGTCGGCGCAAATGCGGTCGCGGAGTTCGGGATCCAGATTCGGGGCGGGGGCGAGCTCGATCACCTTCTGGTGGCGGCGCTGCAGCGAGCAGTCGCGCTCGAAGAGGTGGATGACATTGCCCTGCTGGTCGGCCAGGATCTGCACCTCGATGTGGCGGGGGTTGACCACGGCCTGCTCGAGGAACACGGTCGCGTCGCCGAAGGCGGATTCGGCCTCGCGCGCGGCGGCCTCGATGGATTCGCGCAGCTGGGCCGGATCGGTGACCCGCCGCATGCCGCGCCCGCCGCCGCCGGCCACGGCCTTGACGAACAGCGGGAACTCCATGGACTCCGCGGCCGTCATGAGCGCGTCCACATCGGCGGACGGTTCGCTCGAGCGCAGCACCGGCAGTCCGGCGGCCTTGGCGGCGGCGATGGCGCGCGCCTTGTTACCGGTCAGTTCGAGCACCTGCGCGGACGGGCCGATGAAGGTGATGCCCTCGCGGGCGCAGGCGGCGGCCAGGTCCGGGTTCTCCGACAGGAAGCCGTAGCCCGGGTAGATGGCGTCCGCACCGGCGCTCTTGGCGGCCTTGATGATCTCCTCGATCGACAGGTACGCCCGCACGGGGTGACCGGGCTCACCGATCTGGTAGGCCTCGTCGGCCTTGAGCCGGTGCACGGAGTTGCGGTCCTCGTACGGAAAAACCGCGACGGTACCGATGCCGAGCTCGTAGGCCGCGCGGAAGGCGCGAATGGCGATCTCGCCGCGGTTGGCGACCAGGACTTTGGAGAACATGGGTAGAAGGTACCCGCCCGGGGATACGGATCGGGCATCGAAGTCCCGTTCGGTGCAATCTTCACAGGACGGACCTGTCGGTTGCGAATTTGTGTTAATCACCGCGATACATCCCTGTCGGTGAGGGTTGCGACGCTCCGACCACGGAATTCGCCGTCATGCTAAGGATTGCGCCCCCGAGGCCCGCCGCGGCGCGGGCGCGCGCCGAGACATCCCGGTGCCCGGATCGCCGCGCGATCGTGTCCGAGACCACACCACCGGCGGCCAAAGCCGCGCGAGAAGACTTGCGCGCCGGTAACATCCGGCGCGAGGAGGGGACGGTGAGATCGTTCGCGTCGCGCGCGCCGCTGCTGTGCGGTGTCGCGGTCGTGCTCGCCGCCGCGACCGGCTGTACCACCAGCGTTTCCGGTCAACCGGTGCGGCAGCAGACCGATCCGGGCAGCCTCGAGGTCGGCAACTATCAGATCGCACCGCGCATGGTGGGAAATGCCAAGACCGACAAGCAATCCCGCATCCGCGAGTCACAGCGGCTGTCGGACTACGTGGCGCTGCCGTTCGAGGCCGACCGGGACTACGCCTACGAGTGCTCCAACGATGTCCGCCCGCACCTCGTCACCAATCACAAGGGCCTGGGCGACATCCTCATCAACGACACCTTCGACGAGGTCGCCCACGATCTGCGCGGCGGCTGGGTCGATACCTGGTGCACCGGATCCGATTCCGACGACAAGCACCGCAGGCTGAGCATCGCGGTGCTGGAGCTGCCGGACGCCGGGCGCGCCACGGCCGTCGGCCCCGCGCTCGAGCACGACGACTTCACCTACAACGTCGACAACCGGGCCGTCACCCTCCCGAAATACCCTGACAGCAAGGCGCATTGGCGGCCGAACGTAGCCTCGATCGGCTCCTGGACCGTGCACGATCGCTACGTCGTGTTCATCAAGGTGGTCGACGAGCTGGCCGCGGCACCGGATCTGCCCGACCTGACCGCCCGCACCGAGCGGATGCTGGACGTGGCGCTACCGCTGCTGGACCGGTTCCAGCCCACACCCGCGGACCGGTTCGAGCACCTGCCGCTCGATCCGGAGGGCATTCTCGGCCGCACCCTGCCGACGAATCCCGAAGAGCCCATGCGGCCGGATCCGGACGGGGTGTATACGGGCCGCGGCGCGCTGCAGAGCCTGACCGACAACGACCTCGATTTCCTGACGGTCGGCGACATCGACCTGGTCGGCTACGGAGACGCGCTGGTGTTCCACAGCCGGACCGGGACGGCGGCCCGGGCGCTGTGGGACCGGTGGAATCCGGCCACGGACACCTCCGGCGATCGCCGGAGCATCGCCCCGCCGCCGGGTTTCCCCGGCGACATCGGCTGTTTCGCGGTGCTGGACCACGGACATGCGGTCGCCAACCAGTGCAACTTCCACGTGGACCGGTACACCGTGCAGGTCGGCGCCATGAACGTGCCGGAGCTGTATCAGAAGACCTCGGCCGAGTACGTGCTGGTGACGAGCAGGTGACGGCGTGAGGCGAATCCGAGAATTCCGCAGGCCACGAACGGCTTTGGTGGTCGTGACGGTGGTGACGACGGTCCTGGCGTTCGGCATCGCGATGGCGTCGTCGACGGTTCCGGGTCGCCCGATCCCCGGCATGACACCGGCCGACGTCTCGAAACTCATTGTCGGACCGTATCCTTCGGCCCCGATCGAATACGCCCCGACGTACTCGGTCGCCACCGACGCATACCAGATCGAATCGCGCCGCATGATGACCTATCTGGTCGGCCCGGACGAAATCGATCCCGACGTCACGTATCTGGGCGGGGCCCGGGTGCTGGACACCTCCGACGCGAACTTCGACGACACCGACGGCCCCTTCCCCAAGGCCTGGCAGGCGGTCGCCCAGCACAATCGCATGATCGCGGGCGCGTACATCTGGCGCAACAACAACAGTGTCCGGGCGCGCAAGCACATCACGCTGGCGGTCATGCGGTTTCCGACCGAGCCGGCCGCCCGGGCCGCGATCGACGGGTTCGCCGATGCGCTGGCCGCCCCTGGGCTGCACCCGATTCCGATCGTCGGCGTCGACGCGCGGGCCTCGTCCATCACCGATGCCAAGGGCCAGGTCTTCGCGGTGCACGGCGTGTACGCGATCGTCGGCCACGCCGTGATCCCGCGGGCCGATCCGGCCGCGCTGGAGGTGCGACTGCGGGCCATGGTGCAGGCCCAGCTCGCCCGGATGGCCGATCTGACGCCGACGCCGCTGGAGGACCTCCCCGATCTGCCGATCAACCCCGACAACATCCTGGGATTGACGCTGCCGAACAAGTACGACACCTCCGATGCCGACCAGTTCGAATGGAATTACGGCGGTATCTACACCCCGGCGGGCGCCCTGCACTACGAGCGCGACGGCGCCGCCGCCCGCAAGGCATTCGCCGCGGCCGGGGTGGATCTGGTCGCCCGCAATGCCGCGACCGTCTACCGCACCCGGGACCTGGCGGCCGCCTTCGGTTTACAGGCCGCGCTGACCACCCTGGGCCGCGACGACGACGAATTCCCCAATCCGCCCGGCATCACCGACGCGCACTGCATCCAGCTCGATGAACCCGAGCCGATTCGCCAGTACACCTACCTCTGCGTGGTCGTGTACGGCCGGTATGTCGCGGTGATCGGGGCGGAGGCACGGTTCAGCGGCGGCGCACCGGCCTCGTTCCCGCAACGGGTGTCGGCGCAGTATTCGATGCTGGCCAAGAGCGGACAGTCATGACCACCGCGCGCACCAGCACCCTGCCCGGCCGCCTGGTCCTGCTGGCGTTGGCGGCCGTCCTCGCGGCGTCGTGCGGCGCGGACCATCGTGATCCCGCGACCCCCGCCTCGAAGGCCGCGATCGTCGACGCCTCCCAACTGGATCCGGGCAACTATCCGGTCGTACCGCGCACGATCACCAGCCAGAAGCCCGACATCACAGTGGGCGATCTGCTGCAGGAGTCGATCCGGATGGCCGAGCACGTACCGCTGGCGCTGGATATCGACAACCGCCTGGTGTTCAACAATTCCGCACACGCGATCACGGCGGACTACCCGCCGATCAGCATCGACAATTTCAATGACAAAGCGCCAGGCCTGATCTCGGGCTGGGAGTCGGGCGGGCGGCATCGGTCCGACACCACACTCGGACTGAACGTGGACATCACGGTGCTGCGGTTCGCGAAGCCCGAGCAGGCCGCGGCGGCCGGCAATTTCCTTGTCGGACTGGCCAGTCCGGATTATCCGGACAAGGCGCCGCTGCAGATTCCCGGATACCCCACCGCCAGGGCGGCGCTGACCTCGCTCGAATGGGTGAAGGCCACCTACGCGCGGGACGACTACCTCTACTGGCTCTACATCGAGGACGACCTCACGGTGCCCGACGGTCCGGGGGCTCTGCTGGACACGGCGAAACTGGTGCTGGACAAGACGATCGAGGCCATGCGGGACTACCGGCCCACCCCGCTCGATCAGCTCGCCGGGCTGGCCGCCGATCCCGAGGATCTACTCGGCCGCACCCTGCCGCCGGGCAAGGGCCAGATCTGGGCGACCGAGGGACTGTACGGTCCGCACGCCGCCCTGACCCTCGACGATCGGCCGGCGGCCACCCGGCGCGCCTTCGACGAGGCCGGAGTGGACCTGGTGGCGCACGCGCTCTCCGGCGTGTACCGGGCCCGGGACGCGGCCGGCGCGCAACGGCTCACCGGCGCCTTCGTGGACGAGCTGGGCGACCGGTACACATCCATCGACCCGCCGCCCGGCCTGGCGACCGCCCGGTGCCTGCAGCTGAAGGACGAGAAGAACGCCGCCGGAGCGAAATTCCTGTGCTATCTGCCCTACGACCACTTTGTCGCCGAGGTGTTCGCCGACCAGTCCCAGGATCTGCGCCAACGACTTTCGGCACAGTACGAGCTACTGGCATACGGGCACATCTGATGCCGGGCCGGGTGTGACGATCGTTGCTACATTCGAAAGGGTCGGGATCCCGGCAGTGCTGAGGGAGGATGTCCATGCCGTTGCGGCCCGGCACGATCGTGGGCGGCCACCGGGTGATCCGAGTGCTCGGCAGTGGCGGGATGGGCACCGTGTATCTGGTGCAGGATCCGATGTTCCCGCGGCGGCTCGACGCGCTGAAGGTGCTCAGCGCCGATCTGTCCCACGACGAGCACTACCGGGCGCGGTTCGAGCGCGAGGCGAATCTCGCGGCGGAACTGGATCATCCGAACATCGTCACGGTCTACGCGCGCGGCGAGGAGGACGGCCGGCTGTGGATCGCCATGCAGTACGTGCCCGGCACCGACGCCGCCGTGGAATTGAAGAAGAACCCCACCGGCCTGACGCCGCGGCGGGCGCTGCGCATCATCACCGAGGTCGGCAAGGCCCTCGACCACGCGCACCGGCGCGGGCTGCTGCACCGGGATGTGAAGCCCGCGAACTTCCTGCTCTCGCCGGGTGAACCGGACGGCGAGCCCGGCGGCGAGGAGCGGGTGCTGCTCACCGATTTCGGTGTGGCCAAATCGATTACCGACGGCCGCGAGCTCACCGCCACCGACAGCCTGATGGCGACGCTGGCCTACGCGCCGCCCGAACGCCTGGTCGCCGGGCCGCTCGACCATCGCGGCGACATCTACAGCCTGGGCTGCGCGTTCGTGAAGCTGCTCACCGGCCGCACCCCGTTCCCGGTGACCTCCCTGGCCCAGGCCACCCTGGGTCACCTTCAGGAGCCGCCGCCCGCGCTGAGCCCGCTGCGCCCGGATCTGCCGCCGGCGCTGGACGCGGTCATCGCCAAGGTGCTGGCCAAGGATCCGGACCACCGCTACGCCACCTGCCACGACTTCACCCGCGACGCGGAGCTGGCCTTGCAGGGCCGGATGCCTTCCGCCGCACCGATTGTCCCCGCGCCACCGGTCGCCGCCCGCCCGGTTCTCGAGGACGAACCGCCGACCGTGCGGATCGACCCGCAACGACCGCCCGCGCCGTACCGGCGGGTGTGGCTCGCTCCGGTCATCGCGGCGATCATCGTGCTGCTCGGTGTTTCGGGCGTCGCCGCCTACCTGGTCACCAACCACGACTCCGGCGGCTCGACCACCGTGACCACCACCGTGCACACCGATGCGCTGGATCAGGTGCGCTCCGCCCACCCCACCTTCCAGAACAAGACCGTCGCCGCGTTCAACTTCGGCGACGGCAGCCTCTCCGCCGACCTGGACACCAGCGATCAGGCGAAGTTCCTGGTGGACATCGGCTTTCGCTACAGCACCGACTACCGCGCCCAGCCCGGTGAGGCGTCGCCGCGCCCACTGTCCCCCTCCGACGTCTCGGTCCCCGACGTCGACATCGTGATCGTCGTGCGCACCGACCGGCAGGCGGGCAACGGCGGCCTGCGCGGCCTGCCCAGCAGCTTCCTCTCCTCCAGCCTCTCCCACGCCAGGCTGGTGATCGTCGACGATCCCGCCACCGTCCAGTCCTTCCAGACCTGGACCGACCGCTCCTCCGACGTCCTGGTCCAGAAGGTCGTGCCCGCCATCGTGAAGGTGCTCTGACCGAGCCCGGTCGACGTCCTCCGCATCGAGAGTTGTTGTGGCGCTTGGTGGTCGGCCCGGCGCAGTTGCGCCACCGTGGTTGGCCGGACCCGCCGGTCCTGTTACGCTGCGGCCCGGACAGGAGGTCGAGGTGATCGGAAAGCGGTGGGGGGTCCGGTGCCTGCCGGTTGTGGCCGTGCTGGCGCTGGCGGGATGCGGATCGTCCCCGGCAACCCAAATCAGTCCCGGTGCAACGACTTCCGCGCATTCGAACCGAGATCTGTGCACGCGGATGATCGACTTCTTCCACAACACGCTCGGCGTTCCCGAGGTGCAGGTGGCCGAACTCAGCCAGGGCACGATCGACGCTTCGATCGACACCAACGGATCCTGCTACCTGAACCTGCAGCGCCGCGCCCCCTACGTGGCGTGGCTGACGGTCCGCAATATGCGCAAGCCGGACCACACCGACCCGATCGGCGCCCGCTACCAGCGACTGGACGGTTTCGGTGAGGACGTCTGGCGCACCCCGGACGACAGCTATCTGACCCGGGTCGGCACCTGGGAAGGGATGCTGGCGATCGATGACAAGATCGCCGCGACGAGCTCGGTCCCACTGCGGATGACGGACCAGAAGGTGCAGGACACCATCCAATTCCTCATCGCGACCACCCGCGAGATGCAGTAGCGCCCGCCCCTCCGGAATCCGCCGTCCCTAGGCTGGCGTCATGACCGAGCAACCGCGACTGCGCTATCGACTGATCACCGGGCCCGACGACGCGACCTTCTGCGAGCGGATCAGCGCACTGCTGGACGAGGGGTATCGATTGCACGGATCACCGGCGGTGACATTCAACGGCACCGCGGTCATCGCCGCGCAGGCGGTGGTGTGGGGCGAGGACTGACGGGCTCGAGCCCGTCGCCGATGCGGCGGGCGGCCGCGGACAATTCCGTGAGGTAGTGGCGGCGTTCGGTGCGGGTGACATCCTCGCGCAGGGGGCCGATCTGTAATTCCATGACCGCGTGGCCGCCGCCGTCGAAAACCGGGGCACTCATATAACTGAGCGGCAGTGTCGCGTCGCTGTCGAACGTCTGCTGGTCGTAGGCGCTGCCGCCGAAGGTCGCCAGCTGTGCCAGCACCTTGCCCTGCAGCTCCGTGTTTCCCGGATGTTCGGCGAGGTGGTCGGCGACCTCGGAGAGCACCCGGACTCCGGGGAGGCTGTCGCGTTCCAGCCGCCACGCACAGTAGCCTGCGGTGCGCAGGGTATCGAGGACGGCGCGATATTCGTCACGCCGCTCGGCCCCGCGTGGGTCGATCCAATCCCGTTGGCGGGCAGCGCCGGTGTGGGCGATGATCGCGGCTCCGGCCGGAGCGAGCAGCGGAATCCGTACGCCGGACTCCATTCCCACGGTGAGGCGGTCGCGGGTGACGGCCACGAACTTCAGGTGGCCGCCGCTGAGCGCGGTCAGCGCCGCACCACAGTCGACGCGATCGGCCAGCCGCGCCAATTCCCGGTCCAGCCAGGCGCGATCGCGCTGCCCCAGCGCGGCGCGCGCCCCGACCGCGGCGAGCCGCTCGCCGAGTTCATAGCGCAGATCGGGCCGCCGGCGCACCCAGCCACCGTCGGCGAGCGCGGCCAGGATCGCTCCGGTGGTGGAGCGGTTCAGGTCCAGGGTGTCGGCGATCTCGGCGGAGGTGAGCGAGTCGTCCTGGGCGGCCAGCAGTTCCACGATGGCGATCACGCGCTGCGTGGGCGGTGAGCTCTCGGTCTTGCCAGTGGGCACGCAGGTCTCCTAGCCTGAGCCGCGGCACAAATAGCCGCACGGCTGAATACGAATAATTGCACCGAGGAGCAGGGCATGGCAACCACCGGGGTGAAGGGTTGATCGCGGATTTCGCCGACCACTGGCTGCTGTACTGCTCCATCCCGCTCGTCGCCGCCCTCATCGGCTGGGTGACCAAGATCGTCGCCGTGCAGATGCTGATGTATCCGCTCGAATTCAAGGGCATCCCACCGTGGCTGGGCTGGCAGGGCGTCATTCCACGCTCCGCGCCGCGTATGGCGACCATCGCGGTGGATCTCATGTTCGGCAAGCTCATCGATCCGCAGGACGTCATCGCCCGCATCGATGTCGCCGAGCTGACCACGCGGCTGCGCGAACCCCTCGACGCCGGTGTCGATTACATGGTCCGCGCCATGATGATGAAGCATCAGCCCCGGCTCTGGGTGAACATGCCCGACGCCGCCCAGCGCGCGATCATCGAACGCGCGCAACGGGATCTGCCGCAGCTGATCGAGGACATCGTCTACGACCTGCGCACCAATCTCGACCAGGTGATGGATCTGCGCGGCATGGCCATCAGCGCGCTGGTGGACGACAAGTCGCTGCTGGTGGAGATGGTGCGCCGGGTGGGCCGCAACGAGCTGCGCTTCATCGTGCGCTCGGGCCTGATCTTCGGCACGGTGCTGGGCTTCGTGCAGATGATCACCTGGGCGCTCACCCACTCCCCGCTGCTCATGCCCGCTTTCGGTGGTTTCACCGGATTGATCACCGACTGGCTGGCGTTGCAGATGATCTTCCGTCCGATCCGCCCGATCGGTATCGGACCGTTCAAGTGGCAGGGCCTGTTCCACAAGCGCCGGGAGCAGGTCTGCACCGACTACGGCGATCTCATCGCCACCGAGATCCTCACCCCCGCACGAATTCTCGAGGCCGTCCTCAATGGCGAGCGTGCCGACCGGTTGGCCTCTCTCCTGAGCCGGCACGCCAGCGAGTTCCTCGAACTGCAGACCGGCCCGGCCCGCCCGCTCATGATGATGGTCGCGCGCGACAGCTACACCGCCCTGGAACGCGATGCGGTCACCTTCGTGCTCGATCACGTCAAGGCCGCCGCGCACTCCGGTTTCGATCAGCACGCCATCGAGGCCCTGGATGTGCGCAACCTCGTCATCGAGAAGACGAAGCAACTCACCGACGACGAGTACGAGGGCCTGCTGCGCCCGGCGTTCAAACAGGACGAATGGAAGCTGGTGGCCATCGGCGCGGTGCTCGGGTTCCTGGTCGGCGAACTCCAGGTTCACTTGATTCTGGGGTGAACCCGCGGATTTCGGCATACATTCCGGACCTCGTTCCCCCTCGGCGGCGTCGGGTTGGTCGTACGATGGGGACTCGCGCGCAAAACCGCTCGTAGCATCGAATTCGCATGCTACGCAGGCCGTCCGCCATGGCGAAGTGCCACGCAGGGTCGGCGAAGTTGCGGCGAGTCTCCTCAAATTGCGATGTTTGCGAAGCCGAATCGGTACCATCCTGCACGTGCGCAAGATGTATGCGGGCGCCCGACTACGGCGGTTGCGCGAGGAACGGCGGATGACCCAGGCGGCCTTGGCCAAATCCCTGGACCTGTCCCCCAGCTACCTCAACCAGCTCGAACGTGATCAGCGGCCGCTCACCATTCCCGTGCTGCTGAAACTGAATTCCACCTTCGACCTCGATGTGCAGTTCTTCGCCGCGGACTCCGACGCGCGGCTGGTCTCGGACCTGCACGAGATCCTGGTGGAGGCCGCGGGTGGCAATGCCGCGCCGGTGGCCGAGGTCGAGGACCTGGCCACCCGCATGCCCGAGGTCGCGAAAATCGTTGTGGCCATGCACCGCCGACTACGTGCCGCGACCGACCAGTTGGATCTCTTGTCCTCCAAGGTGGCCACCCCCACCGGCGCACCCGGCGTCCCCATGCCCTACGAGGACGTGCGCGACTTCTTCTACGATCACCATAATCACATCGCCCAGCTGGATCTCGCGGCCGAGCGGCTGTTCGAGGAGAGCGGACTCACCATCGGCTCCCTCGACCGGCAGCTGGCCCGGGTCGCGGAGGAACGCGCCGGGGTCACCGTCCTGGTCCGCGGCGACGGCGCCGATCCGAACATCCCCAAGCGCCACTACGAGCCCGAGACCCGCACCCTCACCCTGGCCCGGCGGCTGCGGCCCGGGCAGCGGGCCTTCCAGATCGCCACCACCCTGGCCTTCCTGCTGCACGGCGGCCTGCTCGACGAGGTTCTCGACGAAAGTCCCGCGCTCACCGGCGAATCCCGCACCCTGGCCCGGATCGGGCTGGCCAACTACTTCGCCGGCGCGCTCGTCCTGCCGTACAGCAAGTTCCTGCGCTCGGCCGAGGAGCTGCACTACGACATCGACCTGCTGAGCCTGCGCTTCGAGGTCGGCTTCGAGACCGTCTGCCATCGGCTCAGCACCCTGCAGCGGCAGGGCCAGCGCGGGGTGCCGTTCTTCCTGATCCGCACCGATCGCGCGGGCAATATCTCGAAACGCCAGTCCGCCACCGCCTTCCACTTCTCCCGGGTGGGTGGCAGCTGCCCGCTGTGGGTGGTGCACGAGGCGTTCAATCATCCCGGCCGCATGCTGTCCCAGATCGCCGCCATGCCCGACGGACGGCGCTACCTGTGGGTGGCCCGCACCACCGCGCCCACCCCGACCGGATTCGGCACGGCCGGAAAGGAATTCGCGATCGGACTGGGCTGCGACATCGAATACGCCGACCGGCTGGTGTATTCGCGCAGCCTGGAGCTGGACGATCCGGCCGCGGCCGCGCCCATCGGCGCGGGCTGCAAGGTGTGCGAGCGCCCCGGCTGCGCCCAGCGCGCCTTCCCGCAGATCGGGCGGCCGCTGGCGATCAGCGAGCACACCAGTTCGGATCTGCCGTATCCCCGTCTGCCCCGCTGAGATTCCCGCATAACGCGCCGAGCGCCCACCCGGCTACCGCCGAGTTCCCCGGTAGCACCGCACCTTCCGACGCCCTCGGCGGGCCGACGTCCGCCGAGCACCCATCGTCGCCGGTGAAAGCCCCGAGCTGAAGTCGCTGCGGGATCGGGTGCCGCAGCTGACGGGCACACTCGTGGCGTCCACCGATGGGCTGCTCATCGCGCACGATCTGCCCGCGCACATCGGGCCCGCGGGCATGGCCCGCCACCGCCTCGAGGGCATCGAGGAGGACCTCGAAGTGTGAGAATCCGCCCGGCGGCATCCCTGTTCGCCCGTACGGACGGCATCGCCGAATTCCGTATGGGCGAACGTGTCTGTACCCGTGGCGAGCCGTCGATCTTGAATCCTCATGACGGGTCACCGATTTGCAATCGATCGGGCGCGCACCCAGCGGCTACCCGGTAGTGTGAACCCGTCGAACAATCGGTCATCCGGCCGTCTCCGGACCCCGTGTTCGCATTCGTTCAGCCGATGCCAGACGGCGCTGTCCCGCATCGTGGACCCCGGCTGCTCTTCCTACGCCTCGCGTCCGACCCGACCCGTGAAAGGACGAAAGGAACCGCCCCCATGATCACCCAGGCAGATCTGCCCGCCGAACTCCAACTGCGGACGAGCGCGGCCGGCGGCCCCCATGGCAGCTGCGTCCAGGTCGGCTACTGGCCCGGCCGCGGCATCGTGGTCGCGCACAGCAAGGAAGGCAGCAACGGCGCGGTGCTGCTCTTCACGGTCCGGGAGTGGGAAGCCTTCATCCAGGGCGTGAAGGCCGACGAATTCCCCGCCGCCGGCTGACTTTCCGGGCGCGCCGCACCCACCCGTCCACCCTCGGTACCCGAGACCGGCCGGTCCCGCGGAATGCGACGGCGGGGGTGGGAACGGGTTAGGTTCGGTGGCTGTGGCGTTCGAATACCGGGTTGGCGACATCCTCGAGCTGTCCTGTCCGTTCACCGCGGCGCGAGTGACCGAGGTGACGGCGAACGACGTCTTCGTCGAATGGCCGTGGTGGGCCGTGGATCCGGCGAGCGACGGAGTGCGGTGGAACGGTGTGGTGGCGGTGGCGGCCGGGCCGGACACGCCCGGATGGGAACGGGAAGTGTTCCGGATCCAGCCCGCCGCCGGGGAACTCGCTGCCGAGGCCGACTGCCGCATCGGGATTCCGCCGACCGTCGTCCACGTCGTCGCCGTACGGCACTTCGATCCGCCGCGCGTGACGGGGTGGCTGCCGCGGCCGCGGCGGGAGGTCGTCTACCTGTGCGCGGGACAATCCTTCGATCCGGAGCTCGACGATCAGGGCGCCGCGTTCGACCCCGACGACGACATCCCCCGGCGCGTCGAATTACGCTTCCGCCCATACGCCTTCCTGGAGATCGGCGACGAGGTCGCCGACGCCGGCGGGCGCGCGTGGCGCTTCGGCGGACCCTGGACCTGGCAGCCGTTCGACGGGTCCGAACCCGGCCGGCCCACCTGGCCGCTGCTGTTGCTCACCCGCGACGGCGACAGCGATGACGCGGCCGCGGTCGATGTCACCGAGGCCACGCTCACGGGTTCGCACGACGAGGAACTCGCCCGGTGGAACGAACTGGCGCAGCTGACCCCGGAGCCCACGGACGGCTGAGCCGTCAGGACTTGGCCAGATACTCCAGGCGTTCGCCGTCCACGGCCGCGCGCATCATGCTCGCCAGGCCGGGATGGTTCCGCAGGCCCGGATCGGACTCGACGATCTCGCGCGCCAGCTGCTGTGCGGCCGTGATGACTTCGAGGTCGTCGAGCAGCGACAGCAGCCGCAGGCTGCGGGCCGTGCCCGACTGCGCCGAGCCCAGCACATCGCCCTCGCGGCGCTGCCGTAGATCCAGTACCGCCAGTTCGAAGCCGTCGGTGGTGCCCGCGACCGCCTCCAACCGGGCCATGGCCGTTCCCATCGGATTGGTCTCGGTGATGAGCAGGCACAGGCCCGCATGCTTGCCCCGGCCGACGCGGCCGCGCAGCTGATGCAGCTGGCTCACGCCGAAACGATCCGCGTCCACGATCACCATGACCGTGGCATTCGGGACGTCGACACCGACCTCGACCACCGTGGTGCACACCAGCACATCGATCTCGGCGTCATTGAAGGCCCGCATGACGCGGTCCTTCTCATCGGACGGCAGCCGACCGTGCAGCAGGCCCACCCGCAGCTCCTTGAAGGCCCCGGAGCCGAGCATCTCGTACATGTCGACCGCCGAGTGGGTGGTGGGCCCCTCCTTCTCCTCCTCGGCTTTCGCCTTACGGCCCTTGCCCTTTCCGTTCTCCTCCTCGTCGCCGATGCGCGAGCACACCACATAGGCCTGACGCCCCTGCGCCACCTCCTCGCCGATGCGCTCCCACGCCCGATCCACCCACGCCGGTTTCACCTTGGCGGGAACGACTTTCGAGGTGATCGGGGAGCGGCCGCGCGGAAGCTGGGTCAGCACCGAGGTTTCCAGATCGCCCAGCGTGGTCATGGCGATGGTGCGCGGAATCGGGGTGGCCGTCATGACCAGCAGGTGCGGGCTGGCGGCGTTCTTGGCCTTGGCGCGCAGGGCATCCCGCTGTTCCACGCCGAAACGATGCTGCTCGTCGACCACCACCATGCCCAGATCGAAGAACTCCACATTGTCCTGGATCAGGGCGTGCGTGCCGATCACCAGGCCCGCCTCACCGGTGACCGCGTCCAGCAGGGCCGCCTTCTTCTGGCCCGCCGACATGGAGCCGGTCACCAGCACCACCTTGGTGGCCTGGTCGGCCGCGCCCAGCTCACCCGCGTTCCCGAGATCGCCGAGCATCTTCGTCAAGGACCGATAGTGCTGCGCCGCAAGGACTTCCGTCGGTGCGAGCAGTGCGCACTGCTGGCCGTTGTCCACCACCTGCAGCATGGCGTGCAGGGCCACGATGGTCTTGCCCGAACCCACCTCACCCTGGAGCAGCCGGTGCATGGGATGGCTGCGCGACAGGTCGGCGGAGATCTCGTCGATGACCGTGCGCTGCCCCTCGGTCAGCTCGAACGGCAGCCGCTTGTCGAAGGCGGCCGCGATGCCGTCGGTGCGCGGCGGGCACGACTTGGCCGCCCGGCCCTCCACCTGATGGCGGCGCTCGGCCAGCACCAGCTGCAGGGCCATGGCCTCGTCGAAACGCAAACGGCCGCGGGCGGCTTCGATATCGGCCTTGTGCTCGGGTAGGTGGATCAGGCGCAGCGCGTCGGAGACCGGCAACAGCGCGTGCTCGGTCCGCAGCGCTTCCGGCAGCGGATCGTCGATGGGGTCGAGCTGGTCGAGCACCTGGCGGATGCAGCGCAGCAGATCCCAGCTCTGCACCTTGGCGGTCGACGGGTACACCGGGATGAATTCGCGCTCGAAGAACGAGACATCCACTCCCCCCGCACCTTTCGCGCTCTGCGCCAAGCCGCGCAGCGCGCCGCCGCCGCGCACGGTGGTGAGGCTCTCGATCGACCCGTCACCCTTTTCCGGCAGGATCAGATAGTCCGGGTGCGACAGGTTCCAGCGGTCGGGCCGCCACCAGTGCACGGTGCCCGACATCATCGCCCGCACACCCTCTTTCACCAGATAGCGCACCTTGTCGCCGTTGAAGAAGGTGATCTCCACCGGGCGGGCGCCGCCGGTGTCCAGGTTCACCTTGAGCAGGCTGCCGCGCCGGTTCTTCATGGGCCGCAGCTCGGTCTTGGTGACCCGGCCCATCACCGTGATGTGCTGGCCCTCCTCGGGCGCTTCCTCGGTGAGCGGCTGCCCCTGGGTGGCGTAGCGCAGCGGATAGTGCCGCAGCAGGTCCTCCACCGTCTGCATGTCGAAGTGCTCCTGCAGCCCCTCGGCCGCCTTCACCCCGAGCACGTGGTCGAGCCGATCCGCCAGTGTCGCCATCTATTCCACCCCGATCTGCACCAGGTCACCGGCCTGCCCGCCCGGGTACACCACCACTTCCACACCCGGGAAACCCGCGGCCACGTGCCCGGCCAGATCAGCGGAAAGCCATTCCGGCGCATCGCATCCGATGAGCATGGTCACCAATTCCCCACCCAGCCCGAGCATCCGGTCCAGCAGCGTGCGCCCCGCCGCCCGCACATCCGGATCGATCACCACCACGTCGTGGCCCACCAGGCCGAGCCCGTCCCCCGCCTCGCACATCCCCACCATGGTCAGCGCCCGCTCCGGCGCCACTCGCAAAGCCCCCCACCGTGTCCCGGCCGCCGCCTCCGACATGGCGAAGGCGTCGTCCGCCGCGGCCCGCCCCGTATCGTGCATGGCCAGCGCCGCCAGCCCCTGCACCATCGACCCGCACGGCAGCATCAGTACCTCCCGCTGCCCGTCCCGCGCCGCCACGCTCACCGCCACCAGCTCGTGCGCGGGCAGCGCCCCGTTCGGCAGCACCAGTACCTCCCGCTGCCGGACCGCGCGAATCGCTTCGAGGAGCACGTCCGCCGTCACCTCGCCCTCCAGCACCACGGCGCCCGCGTCCTCGAACAGCCGCACCGCGCCCGCTCCGGCCGCCACCGCCAGAATCGCCCGATCCGTCCCGCCGGGGGCGTGGGTGGACACGGTCAGCGTCTCGATGCGAATCCCGCTCAGCGACCCCGTCTCGAGCCCGGCCTCGACCGCCGCCCCCGCATCGGCGCAGTGCACGTGCGCCGACCAGGTCTGCGACCCGTCACCCACGACGACCACCGAATCCCCCAGCGCGCCGAGCCGATCCCGCAGGGCGGCGATCCGCTCCTCGTCGGTTCCGCGCACCAGGAACATGACCTCGTAGTGCGGCGTGGCCACCGCCGCCCGGCCGAACGATCCGCTCGCAGCCGAATTCGCCACCGCGACAGGTGGATTCGACGCCGCCCCGGCAGCTGTCCCCGCCTTCGCGCCCGAAGCCTCGGCGTCGAGCTCGCCCGTGACACTCACCCGGTGCTGTTCCGGTGCGCCGCGCCGGTAAGCCGGTCGCGCCGGCGCGCTCCCACCGGCCGCCGCCACCAATTCGTCCAGCAGCACCAGCAATCCGCGCGCCCCGGCGTCCACCACCCCGGCCTCGCGCAGCACCCCCAGTTGGCTGGGCGTCTCCCCCAACGCCTTGGCCGCTCCATCGGCCGCCGCCAGCGCCACCGCGACCAGATCCCGCTCCGCACAGTCGGCAGCCCGCTCGGCAGCCCGCTCCAGCACCGTGAGCATGGTCCCCTCGACCGGCGAACTCAGCGCCTCCCGCACCAGCCGCGCGGCCTGCCGCAACGCCACCCGCAGCGCCTGCTCCGTCAGCGGCCCATCGGTCACCGCGTCCGCGATCCCGCGTAGCACCTGCGACAGGATGATCCCCGAATTCCCGCGCGCCCCGATGGTCGCCGCGCGCGCCATGGCAGCGCCGACTTCCCGGGCCCGGGGTCCGCTTCCCGGATTCGCATGCGCGGCGTCGGCCGCATCCCCGGGGGCGGGCGCGCCATCCTCGCCATTCGAGACGGCCGCGCCCGGTCCGATGCGCTGGTGCAGCGTGCCCGCTGCCGCCTCGGCACCGCTGACGGCTGCCCGCATGGTGCTGAGCAGATTGGTGCCGGTGTCGGAGTCGGCGACGGGGAAGACATTGAGGGCGTTGATCTCGTCCCGGTGGCGTTCCAGGGCGCTCAGGGCGAGCCGGCCCCACCTCAGCAGGGCAGTTCCATCCAGGCCCTCGTGACCGTCGAACGCGTCCGCTACCCCGGGCACCGTCACCGTCCTCTCGCGTCGTGGAATCCCGGCAGCCAGCCTAGTCGGGGCAACCGACACCACGCCGCCACCTGGCATTCGTACGCCGCATACGGAACCGTGCCCGGGGGGCTGATTGGACACGCCCGGGCAGGGTTGGCTACTCTTGTCCGGTTGCCTCACGCAGGCACGGTCCTGCCCTCTCAGGTATCGGCCCGCGTTCACCAGCGATTTGCTGGTAGGTACGTCCAAGACATTAGGCTTTCGGACACGCTGTACACCGTGCAGCGCGTCCCACTATGACATGAAGGAGCTCGCGACTATGGCTGCCGTCTGTGACGTCTGCGCCAAGGGCCCCGGCTTCGGTAAGTCGGTTTCGCACTCGCACCGGCGCACCAACCGTCGCTGGAACCCGAACATCCAGACCGTGCGCGCCCAGGTTGCCCCCGGCAACACCCGCCGCATGAACGTCTGCACCTCCTGCCTGAAGGCAGGCAAGGTCGTTCGCGGCTGAATCAGCTTTTCCACAAAAGCCCCGGCACCCAGAATTGGGTGATCCGGGGCTTTTGTCTGCAGTGGGAGGACGCATGAGCGAATGGCGGGTGGTCCCGCTCGGGGCCGAGCACGCCCACGGTCTCGGCGCCTGCCATGTCGCCTGCTGGCGTGAGGCGTATCAGGGCCTGATCCCGCAGCACGTGCTGGACGCCTTCGATGTCGATCAGCGCGCGGCGGCCTGGGACCGGGTCCGGGTGAAGTATCCGGGGCACGTGTGGGTCGCCGTCGTCGACGACACCGTCGTCGGATTCGCGGCCGCCGGCCCCGCGGCCGAGGAGAACTCGCCCACGCCACGGGAACTCAATGCCATGTACGTGCGTGCCGCCTACTACGGCACCGGCCTCGCCGACGAGCTGATGCGCACGGTGCTGCCGGACGACGCCGACACCTCACTCTGGGTGTTCGAGGAGAACCCCCGCGCGCAGGCCTTCTACAAGAAATACGGCTTCGAACTCGACGGGGAACGCCGAGTCGAAGCCTTCAGTCCCGCAATGCAGGTGCGGATGGTGCGCCGGGCGCCGCGCGACGAGGACCGGCGCCCGACGCCCGGCATCACGCCGCGCCGTTGATGCAGTCCACCTGCTGGCTGATCGACTGCACCACGCACGCCAGGCGCGAGGTCACGTTCGACGACAGGCCGCTCACGCTATTGGTGTCGAGCAGGCTGCCGACCGGGGTGACCGTGGTGGTCTTCACGTCGGGGACGTACGGGTCCAGCGTCAACGGCTCGGCGTTCGCGGCGGCCGGGGCCGCGGCCAGCGCCGCACCCGCGGCCAGCGCGACGAAAACACCACGGGCAGTCTTCTTCTGCATACACATGCTCCTGAATCAGGTAACGGATCCGCGCTACGGCAGACGCCAGTCCACCGGCGCGGCCCCTAGGGTACCCAGCAATTCGTTGGTTCGGGAGAAAGGCCGAGAACCGAAGAATCCTCGCGAAGCCGACAGCGGTGAGGGATGGGCGGATTCGATGTACGGAGTGCTGCCCAGCATGGGTTTCAATGTCGAGGCGTCGCGGCCCCACAGAATCGCCACCAGCGGCTGGTCCCGGGCCACGAGCGCGCGAATTGCCTGCTCGGTCACCGCTTCCCAGCCCTTGCCGCGATGCGAGGCCGGCTGGCCCGGCTGCACGGTCAGCACTCGGTTCAGCATCAGCACCCCCTGATCGCACCACGGCGACAGATCACCGTTGGACGGCGTCGGGAAGCCGAGATCCTTGGAGTACTCCGAGTAGATGTTCGACAGGCTGCGCGGAATGGGCGAAACATCCGGGGCCACCGAGAAACTCAGCCCCACCGGATGCCCCGGCGTCGGATACGGATCCTGGCCGACGATGAGGACCCGCACCTTGTCGAACGGCCGCTGGAAGGCGCGCAGCACGTTCTCCCCCTTCGGGAGATAGCCACGCCCCTCGGCGTTTTCGGTTCGCAGGAATTCACCCATCGCGGCAATGCGGTCGGTCACCGGCTCGAGGGCCTCGGCCCAGCCCGTATCGATGACTTCCGACAGTGGTTTCGCACCCATGTCGGGAAAACTTATCGTGTCGAGTTTCATCGCGGTACCGGACCCGGCTATGCGAAGGATTCCCAACCGGCCGGTCCGGACCGGAGGGTGCCGTCGACGGTGACGCCCGCGCCGGCGCGGACCTGTCCGATACGCACCCAGCCCTCCGGCACATCGCCCGAATCGGCGAAAGTCGCTGCGAATGCGTGGTCTTCGCCGCCCGACAGAATCCAGTCGAGGGGGTTGACGCCCAGCGCCTTCCCCACCGCCGCCAGTCCGGGATCGGCCAGTGTCGCCGCCGCCAGATCGATGGCCACACCGGAGGATTCGGCGATATGCCCGAGATCGGCGAGCAGCCCGTCCGACACGTCGGTCAGCGCGGTGATCTCCGCGGTGTCCGGCAGCTCCAGCACCGCCTCGTACGGCGGCCGCGGAACCCGGTGCGCGGCAATCGCGTCCGCGAACTCGGCGGCGTCGGCCCCGGCCGTCAGCACCGCCAGCCCCGCGGCCGACCAGCCCAGCCGCCCGGCCACCGCCACCACGTCGCCCGGCCGCGCCCCCGACAGCTTGATGGGCGCGCGGCGCGGATCGCCGAACGCCGTCACCGAAAGGATCAGCAGCGGACTGCGCACCATGTCGCCCCCCGCGATCGAGGCCCCGGCCCGCCCGGCCTCGGCCCACAGGCCGTCCGCCAGCGCGCGCACGAATTCGACCGGGGTGTCCGACGGGCAGCCCAGGCCCACCACGAAGGCGCTGGGCACCGCGCCCATGGCGACCACGTCCGCGGCGTTCTGCGCAATGGCCTTGCGGCCGATATCGTGCGCGCTCGACCAGTCGGTGCGGAAGTGCCGGTCCTGCACGAGCATGTCGGTGGTCACCACGAACCGGCCCTCGGGCGCGGCGATCACCGCCGCGTCGTCGCCCGGACCGAGCAGCACCCCCGGCGTCTGCGTCCGCCCCTGGTTCACCAGCGCGATGAGCCCGAATTCCCCGAGCTCGCCCACGGTGCGGGCGGCCGGAACGGACTGCGGCCTGCTGCTGGTGGTGATGGCGGTCTCCTTCGGGACGAGTGTGATGCGGACGCCTGATCGCTCGACGGTACCCTCGAACCCGCAATCGACGACCAGCAGCCGGGACGCGTGCCCGGCACGCCACGATCGGGGACCGACGACCGGATGAGCAACGACACCCGCGGCACCGAACCGGACACCACGCCGGAGCGCACCGACGCGACCGACGCCGACGCGACGAAGGCCGCCGACGCCACGGAGCAGGCCACGGACGCCACGGCGGCGGAGACCGCAGACGCCGCGAAGTCGGAGGACTCGGAGGTCGCGGAGTCGAAGGATTCCGACGCCGTTGAAGAGGCTGCCGCGAGCCAGGACTCGGACGAGGACTATGAGGTCCGCCGCTCGCCGGCGCTCATCGCCACCGCCGTCGCCCTCCCGGTCGCGCTGGTCGTCGGGCTGCTCGTCATGGGTGTGCTGGCCAATCGGCACCACAGCCGCGACCCGCTGGTGCTGGGCGCCGTGCCCGCGCCGACCGCGTCCGGCCCGGAGTGCACCGCCCTGATGCCCGCGCTGCCCGACAAGATCGGCGACTACACCACCTCCGAGCTGGTGCAGCCCGCGCCGCCCGCCACGCACGCCTGGCAGCTGCCGGACGGCGGCGACGCCATCGTGGTGCGCTGCGGCCTGGATCGGCCGCTGGAATTCGTCAAGTCCTCGAGCATGAACCAGATCCAGACCAGCAAAGCGGCCAATGGGGACTCGGGCGTCAACTGGTTCGAGGTGCGTGACCAGACCAGCGGTGTCACCTCCGGCACCTACTGGGCGGTGGACCGTGGCATCTATATCGCGCTGACCATGCCCGACAATGCCGGACCCGGTCCGTTGCAGGACATTTCGGCGGCCATCCAGCAGACGATCCCGCAGAAGCCGATCGACCCGAACCCGATCCCGAACTGACGGCAGCCGGTCCGGCGGATATATCTGCCGGTGCTCGCTCCATCCGTCAGAGCTTGCGGAGCGTGGCCTTCCCGGCCGTGAGGTCGATCTCCACGCCCTCGTCCCCGTCACCCGGGTTCTCCCGGTGCATCAGTACCGACTGCCGCTGCTCCATCTCGTGCCGCTTGGCCGAGTTGAACGCCGCGTCGAACTGCTCCAGGCCGATGGCCGCCGCGCTGCGGTCGCCATCCTCGGCCCGCATCCACGGCAGCGCGGTCCGCCCGGTCACCCTGCGGTAGGCCACATCGGCGAAGGCCACCGCGATGATCAGCAGGGCCAGGCCGGGAATCGTCAGAGCCACGATCACCTGATCGAGGCTACGCCCGGCCCGAGGCGGCTGCCGTCGCCCGCAGGTCGCATGCGAACGGCCCGGTCCCTCATCCGAATTGATGAACCGGGTCGCCGGAGATGCGGTCAGCGCAGGCCGGTGCCGCGCGCGCGAGCCGTCTCGATGAGGGTGCTCACCAGCGTCCGGTTGTCGATGCCGGTGGCCTCCCACATGCGCGGGTACATGGAGATGGCGGTGAACCCGGGCATGGTGTTGATCTCGTTGATGACCGGACCGTCGGCGGTCACGAAGAAGTCGACGCGGGCCAGGCCCTGGCAGTCCAGCGCCCGGAAGGCCTGCACCGCCAGCTCCCGGATCTGCTGGGACACATCGTCGTCCAGCTTGGCGGGGACGTCGAACTCGCAGACGTCGTCGAGGTACTTGGTGTCGAAATCGTAGAAGGCGGGCGCCTCGGCGTCGTCCTCGGGCATCCGGATCTCGGCCACCACACTGGCTTCCACCCGGCCGTCCGGGAATTCCAGTACGCCGCACTCGACTTCGCGGCCGACGATGCCGGCCTCCACGATCACCTTCGGGTCGTGGCGGCGCGCGGTCTCGATGGCGGCGTCGAGCTCGTCCCAGCTGTCCACCTTGGTGATGCCGATGGACGACCCGCCGCGGGCGGGCTTCACGAAGACCGGCAGCGCCAGGCGAGCCCGGTCGGCGTCGGCGACCGTCGTCACGCCGGGCCGCAGCACCACCTGCACGCCGATCGGAAGACCTTCGGCCGCAAGGAGTTTCTTGGTGAACTCCTTGTCCATCCCGGCCGCGCTGGCCAGCACGCCCGGACCCACATAGGGCAGCTCGGCCAGCTCCAGCAGACCCTGCAGGGTGCCGTCCTCACCGAAGGCGCCGTGCAGCACCGGGAACACCACGTCCACGACGCCCAGCACGGTGTCGGCGCCGTCCAGCGGCACCAGCGCGCCGCCGCGCGAGGGATCGGCGGTCAGCGCCAGCGCGGTGCCCTGTTCGTCGACCGCGGGTAGCGCCCGATCCTGCGCGGACAGCGCCCGCGGATCCGCGTCACCGAGCACCCAGGTGCCGTCGCGCGTGATGCCGATCGGAACCGCCTCGTACCGTTCGGGATCGAGGCTCGCCAGCACGGTGCGTGCCGAGACACACGACACCCCGTGCTCGTTGCTG
Source organism: Nocardia sp. NPDC059228 (assembly GCF_042754245.1). Taxonomy (NCBI): domain Bacteria; kingdom Bacillati; phylum Actinomycetota; class Actinomycetes; order Mycobacteriales; family Nocardiaceae; genus Nocardia; species Nocardia sp. NPDC059228. The sequence continues at coordinate 227,047 of NZ_JBHZAL010000008.1, forward strand.
CGGCCGCCGAACACCACCGCCACCCTGGTCCTGTTGGTCATGCCCCGAACCGTACCCGGTCGAATATGGCGGCAGTGTTACACGGTCGCCCCGACCAGGGACAGGTCATTCCGATTTCAGGCGGCGACCCTGCAACTGCCCGACCGCCTCGGCCGCCGACAGCCCCTCGTGGCACACCTGGTGCACGGCATTGGTGAGCGGCATTTCCACCCCGTGCGCCGCGGCCAGCGCCCGCACTGATGTGCAGGACTTCACACCCTCCACGACCTGGCCATGAGTGGCGTCCAGCGCGGTCTCCATGGTGCCGCCCGCACCCAGCGCGTGCCCGAAGGAGCGATTGCGCGACAGCGGCGAGGTGCAGGTGGCCACCAGATCGCCGACACCCGCCAGCCCCGCGAAGGTGACCGGCTCCGCGCCCACGGCCACCCCGAGCCGGATGATCTCGGCCAGCCCGCGGGTGATGAGGGTGGCGATCGAGTTGTCGCCCAACCCCATCCCCGAGGCGATGCCGCAGGCCAGGGCGATCACGTTCTTGCAGGCGCCGCCGATCTCGCAGCCGATCACATCGGAATTGGTGTACGGCCGGAAATAGCCGGTGGCGCAGGCGTGCTGGACCGCCTCGGCCCGCGCCACGTCCGGGCAGGCCACGACGGTCGCGGCGGGCTGGCCGGCCGCGATCTCGTGCGACAGGTTCGGGCCCGACAGCACCGCGATCCGGCTCGGATCCGCGCCGCTGACCTCCGCGACGACCTGGCTCATGCGCAGCAGGGTCCCGGTCTCGATGCCCTTGGCCAGGCTCAGCAGCGTGGCATCGGCCGGGATGAGGTCCTTCCAGGCCGCGAGATTGGTCCGCAGCGACTGTGAGGGCACCGCCAGCACCACGATGTCGGCACCGTCCAGCGCGACCACGGGATCATCGGTCGCGGCCAGGGGCGGCAACGCCACATCGGGCAGATACCAGGGATTGCGATGCTCGGCGGCAAGCACTTTGGCCACCTCCGGCCGTCGAGCCCACACGATGGTCTCGGTTCCCGCCTCCGCCAACACCTTCGCGAACGCGGTCCCCCACGACCCCGCGCCCAACACCGCTGCCCTTGCCATCTGCTCAATATATGCGTGTGTGATCGGAGCCATGCCGTTGTGGCATCTCCTGGAATTCGACGCCGCTCACACGGCCGTCATCTTGGAGTGGGAGGATTCGGGCATGCGCGCGGCCGGAGCGGAGCGGAGGGCACAGTGAACACAGCCGTGCACGCGGTGATCGCGGTCAAGAGTCTCGGACTGGCCAAGAGTCGGTTGTCCGATGGGCTGCCCGCGCATCAACGGCCGCGCCTGGTGCTGGCCATGCTGTCGGACACGGTGACCGCCGCGGCCGCCGCCCGCGGGGTGGCCTCGGTGACGGTGGTGACCCCGGATCCGGCGGTCGCCGATCTGGTGCGCGACCTGGGCGCGACGGTCCATCCCGAACCCGCCGCGGTCCCGCCGCACACCAGCGGACTGAACGCCGCCCTGGCCGCGGGCGCGGCCGCGGTGCGAAAGGCCCACGGCCCGGTCGATCTGCTTGCCCTGCAAGCGGATCTGCCCGCGCTGCGCCCGGCCGAACTCTGCGACATGCTGGCGAGCACCGGGCATCAGCGCTCGGTGGTCGCCGATCACGAGGGCAGCGGCACCGTCGCCCTGCTGGTGCGCGGCGGATCCGCCGCGCTGAACCCGCTTTTCGGTCCGGACTCCGCCCGCCGTCACATCGCCGGCGGCGCGGTGGAGTTGCTGGGCAACTGGCCCGGGCTGCGGCAGGACGTCGACACCGCCGCGGATCTCGAACGCGCCGCCGCGCTCGGGGTCGGAACGGCCACCGGCGCGCTGCTGCGTGAAATCGGCGTGTCGCAGGCGTGTCGAGGAATCGACGATATGCACCGAGCCGGGTCCTCACTGTGCTGACGCGGCGTGATCTGCGCTGCAATGGACGGTGTCAGTTCGGCACCCCACCCGCGACATAAGGAATGATCGTGAGAGTGAGCGATACGGATACCGTCAAGCAATCGCCGCTACTACCGGCGGCGCCGCCCGCGGCAACCCCACCGCCCACCGCCATAGCGCCGCTCCCGGCGGACCGCTACGTCAATCGGGAACTCAGCTGGCTCGATTTCAACGCCCGCGTCCTCGCCCTCGCCGAGGACCATTCCCAGCCGCTGCTCGAGCGCGCCAAATTCCTCGCCATTTTCGCCTCGAATCTGGACGAGTTCTACATGGTCCGGGTGGCCGGTCTGAAGCGCCGTGCGGAAACCGGACTGTCGGTGCGATCCGCCGACGGCCTGTCCCCCACCGAGCAGCTCGAGATGATCGCCGTCCGCACCCAGGAGATCGGCGAGCGCCACGCCCGCGTCTTCCTGGACCAGGTGCTGCCCGCACTGACCGCCGAGGGCATCGCCATCATCCGCTGGGCCGATCTGGAGGACACCGAGCGGCAGCGCCTGTCCGGATATTTCCAGGATCAGGTCTTCCCGGTGCTGACCCCGCTGGCGGTCGACCCGGCCCACCCGTTCCCCTACATCAGTGGCCTGAGCCTGAATCTCGCCGTGACGGTGAAGGATTCGATCACCGGCGGTGAGCACTTCGCCCGGGTCAAGGTGCCCGACAATGTGGATCGCTTCGTCCGGGTCCGCCGGGTCGCGGCCGGCAATACCGCCCCGGGCCGGGATTCCGCTGCGGCACAAGGCTCGTCCCTGGCCGCCTTCCTCCCCATGGAGGAGCTGATCGCCGCGCATCTGGATCAGCTGTTCCCGGGAATGGAAGTGGTGGAACAGCATTCGTTCCGGATCACCCGCAATGCCGACCTGGAGGTCGAGGAGGACCGCGACGAGGATCTGCTGCAGGCCCTGGAGCGCGAACTCGCCCGCCGCCGCTTCGGATCCCCGGTGCGGCTGGAAGTCTCCGACGACATGACCGAGCACATGCTCGATCTGCTGCTGCGCGAACTCGACGTGGACCCGGCCGACGTCATCCAGGTGCCCGGCCTGCTCGACCTGTCCTGCCTGTGGCAGGTCTACGGCGTGGACCGCCCCAACCTCAAGGACGCCCCCTACGTCCCGGCCACCCCGCCGGCGTTCGGCGAACGCGAAACGCCCCGAAACGTTTTCGCCGCTCTGCGTGAGAGCGACGTGCTGGTGCACCACCCCTACGACTCCTTCTCCACCAGCGTGCAGCGCTTCATCGAGCAGGCCGCCGCCGACCCGCAGGTGCTTGCCATCAAGCAGACCCTGTACCGCACCTCGGGTGACTCCCCCATCGTGAACGCGCTCATCGACGCCGCCGAGGCGGGCAAGCAGGTGGTCGCGCTGGTCGAGATCAAGGCCCGCTTCGACGAGCAGGCCAATATCAAATGGGCGCGGGCGCTGGAGCAGGCCGGCGTGCACGTGGTCTACGGCCTGGTCGGGCTCAAGACCCACTGCAAGACCTGCCTGGTGGTGCGGCGCGAGGGTGCCACCATCCGTCGCTACTGCCACATCGGCACCGGTAATTACAATCCCAAGACCGCACGCCTGTACGAGGACGTCGGATTGCTCACGGCCGCACCGGAGATCGGCGCGGACCTCACCGACCTGTTCAACTCGCTGACCGGGTACTCGCGAAAGGCCAACTACCGCAACCTGCTGGTCGCCCCGACCGGCGTGCGCGCGGGCATCATCGAACGTATCGAGCGTGAGGTCGAGCTGGCCTCGCAGGGCGAGCCGGCGCGAATCCGGCTGAAGGCCAACGCCATCGTCGACGAGCAGATCATCGACGCCCTCTACCGCGCCTCTCAGTCCGGGGTACCGGTCGACATCGTGGTGCGCGGTATCTGCGGGCTGCGGCCCGGGGTGGCGGGTATGAGCGAGAACATCCGGGTGCGCTCGATTCTCGGCCGCTTCCTGGAACATTCGCGTGTTCTGCACTTCCAGGCGCAGAACGAGTACTGGATCGGCAGCGCCGACATGATGCACCGCAACCTGGACCGGCGCGTGGAAGTGCTGGCGCAGGTGAAGGATCCGAAGCTGACCGAGCAGCTGGGCCAGGTGTTCGACTCCGCGCTGCACCCGGCCACCCGCTGCTGGGTGCTGCAGGCCGACGGCAGCTGGACCGCCCAGCCCGGACCCGACGTCCCCGGCGATCAGATCCGCGATCACCAGGAGCACCTGATGCGGCTGCGACGTCCGGTGCAGCACCAGTGAGCCCGGCCCACTTCGACCCTGCCGCCGATTTCGCCGATCCCCGCGTCGCCGCCAATATTCTGGCGGCGGGCGCGGTGCTGTGGCGTCCGGCGGCGGATGGCGGGCTCGAGATCGCCCTGGTGCATCGGCCCAAATACGACGACTGGTCGCTGCCCAAGGGGAAATTGGATCCCGGTGAGACGCCGGTGGTCACGGCCGTGCGCGAGGTAGCCGAGGAAACGGGCCTGAATTCGCGCCTGGGCCGCTATCTGGGCCACGTGACGTATCCGGTGACCGGGCACCGCAAGCTCAAGCGAGTGGACTACTGGGCCGCCCGGGTCCTGGATGGGGCGTTCGAGTCCAATCTGGAGGTCGACGTCCTGGACTGGCGCCGTCTCGACACCGTGATGGACGCCCTGTCCTATCCCATGGACCGCAGCATCGTCCGGAACTTCCTGCGCCATCCCGCCGAAACCGCCACCCTGCTGCTGGTGCGGCACGCCAAGGCCGGTCGCAGCGACCGATTCGCCGGTGACGACGACCTGCGCCCGCTCGAAAAGGCCGGTCGCGCACAGGCTCGCGCCCTGGTGCCGAACCTGCTCGCCTTCGGCGCGGCCGAAATCCTCTCCGCCCCACCGGACCGCTGTGTCCAAACTGTGACCCCGCTGGCGGAAAAGCTGGGCGTGGACGTGGAACTCGAACCGCTGTTCTCCGAATCCGGTTATGCGGCAGCACCCGATGCCGCCCGCAAACGCGCCCGCGACCTGGTCTCCGCCGACACCGTGCGGGTGATCTCCAGTCAGGGCAAGGTGATTCCGGATCTGCTGGAGTGGTGGGCCGCCGCCGACGGCATCAGCCTGCCACCGGCCCGCAATCGCAAGGGCAGCGTCTGGGTACTGTCCTTCCACGACGGCCGTCTGATCGCGGCCGACCATCTCGACCGCGCTCTCACCCCGGCCGATCTCCCCCGGGGCTGACGGCTTTCCGGCCCGTCGGCGGGCGTTTTTTCCCCGCCGGCCGACGGCCCGGCCCCGGCGAGAACCCTTGGAACGCCGCCGTACCGGCCCCTGTCCGGCCGAATCCATCCGCCGCCCTGCCGGTTTCCGCCCGGCGTACTGCCGATTTCCGCCTGGCACACTGCCGATTCCAGCCCCCATCGAACCCTCAAACCCACCCCCACACACATGCGAGACGGCCCGGCGATGCCGGGCCGTCTCGCGTGTTGTCCTGCTCGAAAACCCCCGTCAGCGACGGGTTGTGGCCTCGCTACCGGCGAGCGGTGCGCTTGGCCGCGGTCTTCTTGGCGGGAGCCTTCTTGGCCGTCTTCTTGGCCGTGACCTTCGCAGCGGTGGCTTTGGTGGCCTTCTTGGCGACCGTGGTCTTCTTGGCAGCAGTGGCCTTGGCCGGGGTCTTCTTCGCGACCGTCTTCTTCGCCGCCGTCTTCTTGGCCGTGGCCTTCTTGGCGGGCGCCTTCGAGGCGGCCTTCTTGGCCGTGGTCTTGGCCGGTGCCTTGGTGGCGGCCTTCTTGGCCGCCTTCTTGGCGGTGGTCTTCTTGGCGGTGGTCTTACCCGAAACCGGGGCGGCCACACCGCGCTTCACGGCCGGGCCGCTCGAAGCGATCTTCTGCTTGCCGGCAATGATCGCCTTGAACTGAGCGCCGGGACGGAACGCCGGCACCGAAGTCGGCTTCACCTTGACGGTTTCGCCGGTGCGCGGGTTACGAGCGACCCGGGCGGCCCGCTTACGCTGTTCGAAGACACCGAATCCGGTGATGGTGACGCTCTGACCTTTGTTCACAGCACGCACGATCGTGTCGACCATCTGCTCAACTGCAGCAGTAGCGGTGCGCCTGTCAGTACCCAACTTCTCGGTCAGAACATCGATCAGTTCCGCCTTGTTCATTGAATCCTCCGCAGACTAATGGCCCGTCGTCGGACCGACTAGGTACCACGGTAAACCCTTTCCGGGCAAGAGTCTATGTGCCACGCGGAAATACATGACGCATGGCACACGCTCAGCTACCTGGTTTGAGGGGGTTCAGCTAACGCCCATCAATGATTACGTCTGCGAAATACGGGCCGGAATGGTGGCGGGTTTCCAAGTCGGCCTTGCGTTTTCGAACCGGTCGATCTCATCACTGTGCCGCAGAGTGAGCCCGATGTCGTCCAGCCCTTCCAGCAGGCGCCACCGGGTGTAGTCGTCAATATCGAACGGCAACACGACCGTTCCAGCCGAGACGGTTCGCGCCTCGAGGTCCACCGCCAATTCCAAACCCGGCTGTTCCTCGAGCAACTTCCAGAGCAATTCCACATCGCTCTGCGCCATCCGGGCCGTCAGAAGCCCGTCCTTGCCCGCGTTCCCGCGGAAGATGTCGGCGAAGCGAGACGAGATCACCACCCGGAACCCGTAGTCCTTCAAGGCCCAAACAGCGTGCTCACGTGAGGATCCGGTACCAAAATCCGGACCAGCGACCAGCACACTACCCCGGTTGAAGGGCTCGGTGTTCAGAATGAAGTTCGGATCCGTCCGCCACGCCGCGAACAAGCCGTCCTCGAAACCCGTTCGGGTAACGCGCTTCAGATACACCGCCGGGATGATCTGGTCGGTGTCGACATTGGATCGGCGCAACGGAACGCCGATCCCCTTGTGGACCTTGAAGGCTTCCATCGGTGATTCTCCTGAGTCTGTGGGGGCAGCGGCATCTGGGCCGCTACCGGAATGTGATCAGTTCAGATCCGCAGGTGAGGACAGGGTTCCGCGCACCGCGGTGGCCGCGGCGACCAGCGGCGAGACCAGGTGCGTGCGACCGCCCTTGCCCTGTCGCCCTTCGAAGTTCCGGTTCGAGGTGGCGGCGCAGCGCTGACCGGGGGAAAGCTGATCCGGGTTCATGCCCAGGCACATCGAGCATCCCGGCTGGCGCCATTCCGCGCCCGCGGCGGTGAAAATCTCGCCCAGACCCTCTTTTTCCGCCTGCAGCCGCACCCGCATCGAGCCCGGCACGATCAGCATGCGTACACCGTCCGCGACCTTTCGGCCCGTCAGAATGTCTGCGACCGCGCGCAAATCCTCGATCCGGCCATTGGTGCACGAACCCACGAAAACCGTGTCCACGGTGACATCCCGCAGCGGAGTGCCCGGCCGCAGGTCCATGTACTGCAGCGCCTTCTCGGCGGCCGCGCGCTCGTTCTCGTCGACGATCTGCTCCGGATCCGGCACCGAGTCGCCCAGCGGCGCACCCTGTCCCGGGTTGGTGCCCCAGGTGACGAAGGGGGTCAGCGCGGAGGCGTCGATGTGGACCTCCGCGTCGAAAACCGCGCCCTCATCGGTCTTCAGGGCGTCCCAGGCGGCCACGGCGGCCTCCCAGTCCGCGCCCTCGGGCGCGTGCGGGCGGCCCTTCAGGAACTCGTAGGTGACCTCGTCGGGCGCGACCATGCCCGCGCGGGCGCCGGCCTCGATCGACATGTTGCACATGGTCATCCGGGCCTCCATGGACATGCCGCGCACCGCCTCGCCGCGGTACTCCAGCACGTAGCCCTGGCCGCCGCCGGTGCCGATCTGCGCGATGACCGCCAGGATCACGTCCTTGGAGGTGACGCCCGCGGGCAGCTGCCCATCGATATTGATGGCCATGGTCTTGAACGGGCGCAGCGACAAAGTCTGCGTCGCCAGCACGTGTTCCACTTCCGAGGTGCCGATGCCCATCGCCAGCGCGCCGAACGCACCGTGGGTGGAGGTGTGCGAATCACCGCACACCACCGTGGTTCCCGGCTGGGTCAGACCCAGCTGCGGGCCCACCACGTGGACGATGCCCTGATCGAGATCGCCCATCGGGTGCAGGCGCACACCGAATTCCTCGCAGTTCTTGCGCAGCGTCTCGACCTGCAGGCGCGACACCGGATCCGCGATCGGCTTGTCGATGTCGATCGTCGGGACGTTGTGGTCCTCGGTGGCGATGGTGAGATCCGGGCGGCGCACCGGGCGACCCGCGGCGCGCAGTCCGTCGAACGCCTGCGGGCTGGTGACCTCGTGCACCAGGTGCAGGTCGATGTAGATGAGGTCGGGTTCGCGATTCGCGCCCTCACCCGCGCCGCGGACGACGACGTGCTGGTCCCAGACCTTCTCCGCCAGAGTGCGTGGCCGGTCGGCCATAACTGCTCACCTCTCGATTGACATATCCACGCCCGGTTGGTGTGCGCGGTGACTGACGTCCGAGCTGGGAGCGGCTGGTTTGCATTTCCCAACATGCGAGACGCTAATATCGTTCTATGAGACAGCATAGCGGTATCGGGGTTCTGGACAAAGCGATGGCCGTCCTGCACGCCGTAGCCGAGCAACCCTGCGGCCTCAACGAGCTCTGCACCCGCACCGGACTGCCCCGCGCCACCGCGCACCGCCTGGCCGTGGGCCTGGAAACCCACCGCATGCTGGCCCGTGACAGCCAGGGTCTGTGGCGGCCCGGCCCGGCCCTGTCGGAGCTGGCGACAACCGCCAGCGACCCGCTCCTCGACGCCGCCGCCACCATCCTGCCGCGCCTGCGCGAGATCACCGGCGAGAGCGTGCAGCTCTACCGCCGCGACGGCAATGCCCGCGTCTGCGTGGCCGCCATGGAACCCGCCGCGGGCCTGCGCGACACCGTGCCGATCGGGGCGCGCCTGCCGCTCACCGCGGGCTCGGCCGCCAAGGTGCTACTGGCCTGGGCCGATCCCGAGATGCAGCGCACGGTCCTGCCCGAGGCCGTCTTCGGCGAGCGGGCCCTGGCCGAGGTGCGCCGCCGCGGCTGGGCGCAGAGCGCGGCCGAGCGCGCGGCCGGCGTGGCCAGCGTGTCCGCGCCCGTGCGCGACGCCGCGGGCGGCGTGGTCGCGGCCGTCTCGGTATCCGGACCCATCGACCGTATGGGCCGCCGCCCGGGCGCCCGCTGGGCCGCCGATCTGGTGGCCGCCGCCGACGCCCTCCACAAGCGCCTCTGACGGACTTTGCGGGCCCGGGGCAACCCTGGAGGTGGCCACTGCCGTCACGACAGCCCCACGGGTCGCTCAGCCACCCGCCCGCAGTTGCTCGACTTCCCGACCGCAGCCCCCGCCGGATTCCGGCGGGGGCTGCGCTGGTTTCCGGGCCCGGAGGTGCCGTCTCCAGGGCCGGATCGGCCGCTCCGGCTGTGAGCCAGGTGGCAGGAAATGGCCACTGTGACCGCGCTCATACGCCGTAAATTACAGTCGGCCCATGGGAGTTAATCAACGCGCGCAGATCGTGATGTCCGACCAGGAGATCACCGAATTCATCGAGCGCAGCCGCATCGCCACCATGGCCACGCTGGGCGCCACGGGCGCACCGCATCTGGTCGCCATGTGGTACGCGGTGATCGACGGCGAGATCTGGTTCGAGACCAAGGCCAAGGCCCAGAAGACGGTGAACCTGCGCCGCGATCCGCGCATCACCGTGATGCTCGAGGCCGGCGACACCTACGACCAGCTGCGCGGCATCTCCATCGAGGGCCGCGCGGAGGTCGTCGACGACCCCGAGGCGCTGTTCAAGGTGGGAATCAGCGTCTGGGAGCGCTACACCGGGCCGTACAGCGACGAGGCCAAGCCGTTCGTGGAGGCCATGCTGAACAAGCGGGTGGCCGTGCGCGTGGTGCCCGAGCGCGTCCGCAGCTGGGATCACCGCAAACTCGGCCTGCCCGCCATGCCGCTGGGCGGCAGCACCGCTGGTCAGCAACCATAGGCACGGCTGGCCGGCAACCCTGGAGGCCGCTGGTCGGCAACCGTGGTCATACAGAAAAGTGAAGGCCCCCAGCCGTTCGGCTGGGGGCCTTCACTTTGTAGTCCCGACGGGATTTGAACCCGCGCTACCGCCTTGAGAGGGCGGCGTCCTAGGCCGCTAGACGACGGGACCAGGATGAGATTTCGGCAGACTTTGTGGTCCGCCGAAGCTTCTCGAATTCGAGAGCCGGAGCTCTCGCAGCTGGGGTACCAGGACTCGAACCTAGAATGGCTGAACCAGAATCAGCTGTGTTGCCAATTACACCATACCCCATTGACCTGGGCTTTCGGGTTCCTCCCGGGGGAAGCTCCCGACCGCTTTCCGGCCGAGAAGAAGATTAGCAGCATCCCCCGGCAGATACACAAACCGGCTGGTCAGGGGCCGGTTTGTGCATCATTTCGGATTTCCTGCGGGCCTTCGCGGCAGCGATCTCAGGCGATCCCGGCGAGCTCAGGCGATCCCGGCGAGCGCGGACCGCATGCGGTCCATGGTGAGCTCGCGGCCCAGCAGTTCCAGCGACTCGAACAGCGGCGGGCTGATGTGGGATCCGGTCACCGCCACGCGCACGGGTGCGAAGGCTTTGTTCGGCTTGAGTCCCAGTTCGTCGATGAGCGCGGCTTTGAGCGCCTCTTCCAGGGGCGTGACGGTCCATTCCGAAACGCCTTCGAGGGCTTTCACCGCCGCCTGCAGCACCGGAGCGGCATCGGGGCCCAGATTCTTTTTCTCCGCGGCGGGGTCGATCGCGAACTCTTCGGGCTTGATGAAGAGGAACTTCAGCAGATCCCAGGCTTCGCCGAGCACCTTGATCCGGGTCTGCACCAGATCGGCCGCGGTTTCGAACAGCTTCTCGTCGATCTCGGCGCCGATATGGCCGTGTCCGGTAAGGAACTCGCGCAGCCGGTGAGCAAAATCACCGGGGGTCAGCCGCCGAATATGTTCGGCGTTCAGCGCATCGGCCTTCTTCTGGTCGAATCGAGCCGGATTCGAATTCACCTTCGAGATATCGAAGGCTTCCACCATCTCGGCCATCGAGAACAGGTCATGATCATCGGCGATGCTCCAGCCGAGCAGTGCCAGATAATTCAGCAAACCCTCGGGAATGAACCCGCGGTCGCGGTGATGGAAGAGATTCGACTCCGGATCACGCTTGGACAACTTCTTGTTGCCCTGGCCCATCACGAAGGGCAGGTGACCGAACTCCGGGGTGAACTCCGCGACGCCGATTCGTTTCAGCGACTCGTAGAGCGCGAGCTGCCGCGGAGTGGAGGACAGCAGATCCTCGCCGCGCAAAACGTGGGTGATCTTCATCATGGCGTCGTCGACCGGGTTGACCAGCGTATAGAGCGGATCGCCATTACCGCGGGTGAGCGCGAAGTCGGGGACCACCCCCGCGCGGAACGTGGTCTCGCCGCGCACCAGGTCGTTCCAGGTGAGGTCCCGGTCGGGCATGCGCAGCCGGACCACCGCCGGGCGGCCCTCGGCCTTGTAGGCGGCGATCTGCTCGGCGGTCAGTTCGCGGTCGAAGTTGTCGTAGCCGAGCTTGGGATCGCGGCCGGCGGCCTTGTGCCGGTCCTCGACTTCGTCAGGCGTGGAGAAGGATTCGTAGGCCTCCCCCGCCGCCAGCAGCCGCTGCACCACATCGAGATGAATGTCACGCCGCTGCGACTGCCGGTACGGGCCGTAGGGGCCGCCGGCCTCGGGGCCCTCGTCCCAGGTGAGGCCGAGCCAGCGCAGGGCGTCGAGGATGGCGTTGTAGGACTCCTCGGAATCGCGTGCGGCATCGGTGTCTTCGATGCGGAAGACGAAGGTGCCGCCGTGGTGGCGCGCGTAGGCCCAGTTGAACAGGGCGGTACGGACCAGACCCACATGCGGTGTGCCGGTGGGTGACGGGCAGAAACGAACCCGGACGTCAGTCATGGCTCTCTTTCGTTCAGCGTTTGGCGGCAACGGGATTGGACAGGGTGCCGATGCCGGAGACGGTCACCGACACGGTCTGGCCGGCCTGCAGCGGGCCGACGCCCTCCGGGGTGCCGGTGAGGATGACATCGCCCGGGAGCAAGGTCATTACGGCGGTGACCCACTCGATCAGCTTCGGAATATCGTGCAGCAGTAGTGAAGTGCGGCTGCGCTGCTTGACCTGGCCGTCGACCTCGGTGACGATCTCCAGATCCGAAGGGTCCAGCGCGGTCTCGATCCACGGGCCCAGCGGGCAGAAGGTGTCGTAGCCCTTGGCGCGGGTCCACTGGCCGTCGTGGCGCTGCTGGTCGCGGGCGGTGACGTCATTGGCGACGGTGTAACCCAGGATCACCTCGTTGGCGCGGGCGGCGGGCACGTCCTTGCAGGGGCGGCCGATGACGATCGCCAGTTCGCCCTCGTAGTCGACCTGAGAAGAGCTGGGCGGCAGGATGATCGGAGCGTTGGGGCTCTGGATCGAGGTGCTCGGCTTCATGAAGATGACCGGGTCGGCCGGGGCCGGGCCGCCCATCTCCTCGGCATGGGCGGCGTAGTTCTTGCCGATGCAGATCACCTTGCTGGCGAGGATCGGGGCCAGCAGCCGCACGTCGGCCAGCGGCCAGCTGCGACCGGTGAAGGTCGGGGTGCCGAACGGGTGTTCGGCGATCTCCCGGACGACGGCGTCGGAACCGTCCCCTTCGATGCTGACGAAAGCGACTCCATCTGGGCTGGCAACTCGACCTAGGCGCATGGTTGGCATCCTATCGACCGGCCTCGACCTGCCCGAACGCGCCCGACCGCGGGGCGGGACCGGAGCCGGGGACGAGGGCGGGCCGGGCAGCGGCTGGGCCCGCCGGGAGGGGTGGCATCCCGGCCCGCATCGCCCCGATTCGTATGTGGAAAGCCCTTATACGCAAACGAACTCGGGTCTCGCGGGTGGACTCACAAGATCAGTGGGCGAGTGTGAGCAAATCGACAGCTCGTCCCAGAAATCGTCTTGCGCATCACGTGTACGGTGAGATCGATGTTCACACAGTAGGACGTTGATTCCACATAGTGAGACTGAGGTGAGGGCCATGGCCACCGTGACACAAATCGGGACGACACGACGGTGGACCATGCTGGCGCTCGGCGTCTTCGCCCAGAGCTCCAGCGCCGCGCTGGTGCACGGCACCGCCTTCCTGCTGCCCGCACTGACCCAGCGCGGAATGCCGCTGGCCACCGCCGGTCTGCTGGTCGCCATGCCCACCGTCGGCCTGGTCTGCACGTTGATCGCGTGGGGCTGGATCGTCGATCATGTGGGCGAGCACAAGGCCCTGGTGGCCGGTCCCGCGCTGATGTTCGCGGCGGGCGCGGCGGCGGCGACGGTCTCGAACTATGTTGCGCTGGGCGCGTTGCTGTTCCTGGCCGGGGCCGGAGCGGGCAGCACCAATGCCGCCAGCGGGCGGGTCATCGTGGGCTGGTTCCCGCCGGATCAGCGCGGGATGGCCATGGGCATCCGGCAGGCCGCCCAGCCGCTGGGCGTGGCCGTCGGCGCCATGACCATTCCGGCCGTCGCTGCGGCACACGGGTTCTCGATGGCCGTCCTGGTACCCGCCGCCATGGCGGGCGCGGCCGCGATCGGCTGCCTGTTCGGGATTGTGGATCCGCCGCGGCCCGAATCCGCCGGGGGCGCAGGGCGTCCCGCCAACCCGTACCGCGGCGACTCCACGCTGTGGCGCATTCACGGGGTGTCGATCCTGCTGGTGATCCCGCAGGCCACCATCTGGACCTTCGGCCTGCTGTGGCTGCATCGGGATGTCGGCATGTCGCTGCCGGCGGCGGGGGCGCTGGTCACGGCCACCCAAATCCTGGGCGCGGGAGGGCGAATCGGCGCGGGGATCTGGTCGGATCGGGTGGGCAGCCGGTTGCGGCCGCTGCGCACGGTGGCGATCGCGGCCGTAATCTCCATGTCCGCCTTGGCCGTAGCGGCCTGGACGCACCAGTGGTGGGCGGCCGTCCCGATTCTGGTCGCGGCCTCGGTCATCACGGTGGCCGACAACGGCCTGGCCTTCACGGCGGTGGCCGAGATCGCCGGTCCCTATTGGTCGGGTCGCGGGCTGGGTGTCCAGAACACGGGCCAGAACCTGGCGGCGGCCGTGATCGCCCCGGCCTTCGGCGCATTGATCACCGCGGCCGGTTTTCCGATCACCTACCTGCTGGCGGCGGTGGTGGCGCTGGCGGCAGTCCCGTTGGTGCCCACGGGTTCCCGGTGACCGGCTGATCGCCGGCAAATCCGGAAGAGCTGTGCCCGTTACGTTTTCGCATACGAATAAAAATCTGCGATATGCCTCACTGGCCCAGGAGGTTTCAACGAAACCCCTCCCAGGATTGCATTTCGGCGACGAGGAGGGAACGGACGAAGCGTGTGAAGTAGTCGGGTTTCGACGATTCGCCGGGTGGTACGGACCGGCGAATCACCTTGTCGGGCTCGATATCCGGCCGTGAACAAGGAAAAGCCCCCGTTCCCGCGGTCGCGGGAACGGGGGCTTGACCGTGGAACGCTAGAGCGAGGCGGCGATCCGGTCGCCGACCTCGACGGTCGAGGCGGCGCCCGAGCGCGACGCCAGATCCTTGGCGACGGCGGCCTCGATGCGGGCGGCCTCCTCGGCCTTGCCGAGGTGGTTCAGCAGCAGGGACACCGAGAGGATCGCGGCGGTCGGGTCGGCCTTGGACTGGCCCGCGATGTCCGGGGCCGAACCGTGCACCGGCTCGAACATGGACGGGTTGGTGCCCGAGGCGTCGATATTGCCGGAGGCGGCCAGGCCGATGCCACCGGAGACGGCGGCGGCCAGGTCGGTGATGATGTCGCCGAACAGGTTGTCGGTCACGATCACGTCGAAGCGGCCCGGGTCGGTGACCATGTGGATGGTGGCGGCATCGATGTGCTGGTAGGCGGTTTCGATGTCCGGGTACTCCGCGCCGACCTCGGCGACCGTGCGCGACCACAGCGAACCGGCGAAGGCCAGCACGTTGTTCTTGTGCACCAGGGTCAGGTGCTTGCGGCGCTTGCGGGCGGTCTCGAAGGCGTAGCGGACCACACGCTCGACGCCGAAGCGGGTGTTGGTGGAGACCTCGGTGGCCACCTCGTGCGGGGTGTTGACGCGGATCGCGCCGCCGGTGCCGGTGTAGGGGCCCTCGGTGCCCTCGCGCACGACCACGAAGTCGATGTCCGGGTTGGCCGCGAGCGGGCTGGTGACGCCCGGGTACAGCTTGGACGGGCGCAGGTTCACGTGGTGGTCCAGCTCGAAGCGGGTGCGCAGCAGCAGGCCGCGCTCGAGCAGGCCGCTCTGCACCGACGGGTCGCCGATGGCGCCCAGCAGGATGGCGTCGTGCTGCTTGAGCTCCGGGATGACATTGTCCGGGAGGATCTCGCCGGTGGCATGGAACCGCTTGGCCCCCAGGTCGTATTCGGTCTTCTCGACACCGGGCACCACCAAGTCGAGCACCTTGAGGGCCTCGGCGATGACCTCGGGACCGATACCGTCGCCCGGAATGACAGCCAGTTTCATGAAATCCATGCTCCGTTCGATAAGACGCGCGGGTGATCCTCTCCGCGCTGGCAGGAGAGTCACCGGCCACCATAGCGGGTACGCCCGCAACCCCTTTCACCAGGGCGAATCGCTCCCAACCAGTGGGATCACCGGCCGCTCGCACCGGGTCTTGGCGGCGCTGCGACAGCACGCGGGCTAGGGCAGAATTCCCGCGCGGCGGCACTCCTGTTGCACGCGCAGGGCGAGAGCGTCCTGCTGCCCCGCCACCGTCCGGCACCATTCCTGCGCCTGCGTGCCACACGCCCGCTGCTGCTGACCACCCATCGTCCCGGCGGAAAGCACTGCGACACAACCATTCTCGGAGCGCGAGTAATCCGGCCGATGGTCGAGCACCGCCCACGCCACCACCCCCGCCACGATCAACGCGACGACGACAGTGCTCCCGATCAGCAGATTGCGCCGCTCCCGCGCGGACAGCGGCTCGGTCGGCGGCGTCTTTCCTCGCATTCATCAATCATGGCGGCGTCGGTAGTGTTCGGTGGATGTTCGACAATCTCCGACTCGAGCGCAAACTTCATCGCCTGGAACGCAAGATCGATCTCATCATCGAGCATCTGGGTATCGCCGATCCGGGCGGCGTCATCGACTACGGCGCGATCGACGATCTCCTGCAGCGCGGCAAGAAGATCCAGGCCATCAAGCTGTACCGGGATCAGGACCCGACGGCCGGTCTGGCCGAGGCGCGCGATGCGATCGAAGCCCGGGATCGCCGACCGGGTCGCTGATACTTCCCCTCGAACGCATCGGGCCCCTTCCACTGTCCGTGGAAGGGGCCCTCATCGCATTGCGCGAGGTCTGCCTCAGTCCAGGCTGACGAGGGCGACCTTGGCCGCGCCGACGGCCTCGGCGATGGAGGTCTGGACCTCGGCCGGGACCTCCTTGTTGACGCGGAGGACGACGGTGGCGCCTTCCTGGTCGAGGTCCTGGGTGAGCTGGGCGGCGAGGATGTCGATACCCGCGTCGCCGAGCTTGGTGGCCAGGCGGCCGAGCTGGCCGGGCTTGTCCTCGTAGGCGAGGACGGCCAGGTTCAGGCCCTCGGCGCGCATGTCGTAGTTGCGGCCGTTGATGTTGACGATCTTCTCGACCTGGGCGGGCTCGGTCAGGGTGCCGGCCACGTTCAGGGTGCGGCCGTCGCCGAACACGGCGCGCAGGTCGACCAGGCTGCGGTGGGTCGGGCTCTCGCTGTGGGTGGTGACGGAGGCCTCGAGGCCGCGGTCCTTGGCCAGCGACGGGGCGTTGACGAAGGTCACCGGGTCCTCGATGAGGGCCGAGAACACGCCGCGCAGCGCCGAGAGCTCGAACACCGCAACATCTTCCGAGGACAGCTCGCCGCGGACCTGGACCTCGATGGAGACCGGCAGCTCGTCGGCGAGGGCGCCCAGCAGCGCGCCCTGCTTGCGGACGATGTCCAGCCACGGGGCGACGATCTCGTTGACCGCGCCACCGGTGACGTTCACCGCGCCGGGCACGAATTCGCCGGCGAGGGCGAGCTGCACGGACTTGGCGACATCGGTGCCGGCGCGGTCCTGGGCCTCGGCGGTGGAGGCGCCCAGGTGCGGGGTCACCACGACCTGCGGCAGGTTGAACAGCGGGCTGTCGGTGGACGGCTCGGTCTCGAAGACGTCGATACCGGCGGCGCGCACGTGGCCGGAGGTGATGGCGTCGGCCAGGGCCTGCTCGTCGATCAGACCGCCGCGGGCGGCGTTGACGATGATGACGCCCTTCTTGGTCTTGGCGAGCGTCTCCTTGTTCAGCATGCCCTTGGTCTCAGGAGTCTTGGGCAGGTGAATGGAGATGAAGTCGGCGCGCTCGAGCACCTCGTCCAGGGTCAGCAGCTCGATGCCCAGCTGGGCGGCGCGGGCCGGCGAGGTGTAGGGGTCGTACGCGATGACCTTGGTCTCGAAGGCGGCGAGGCGCTGCGCGAACAGCTGGCCGATGCGGCCCAGGCCGATGACGCCGACGGTCTTGCCGAAGATCTCGACACCGTTGAACTTGCTGCGCTGCCAGGTGTGCTCGCGCAGGGTGGCGTCGGCGGCCGGGATCTGGCGGGCGGCCGAGAGCAGCAGGGTGACGGCGTGCTCGGCGGCGGTGTGGATGTTGGAGGTCGGCGCGTTGACGACCATGACGCCGCGCTCGGTGGCCGCGGGCACGTCGACATTGTCGAGGCCGACGCCGGCCCGGGCGACGATCTTGAGGTTCTTGCCGGCCTCGAGCACCTCGGCATCGACGGTGGTGGCCGAACGAACCAGCAGCGCATCGGCTTCCGGCACGGCCGCGAGCAGCTCGGGGCGGTTGGGGCCATCGACCCAGCGCACCTCGACACCGTCGCCGAGCGCGTCGACGGTCGACTGGGCGAGCTTGTCGGCGATCAGAACAACAGGACGGCCTGCTTGGCTCACGGTGGGGTACTCCTGAGGAAGGGTTCCGGGATTTACGGGCGATAGCTTAGTGCGCTGGGATCCGGGGTGTTTTACCGCCTGGTAGGCAACTGCCATCAAACCCGTGAACTGCGGGTTTACCCGGAGCGTGTGTCGGAGATCCGGAAGCGGCTCCGGGAGCACGGCTCAGGCGGCAACTTCGGCCGTCAGCATCGGATCCGCCACCGCGCCGTCGATCCAGATCTGCGCCAGTGGATGCAGCGCTTCGATATTCACAATGACAGCCCCGATACCCGTTCTCGCGTGGATCTTTCCGGTGCATCGGTTCTCACCTGCGGGTTCCATGCCGGCGGCCGGCAGGTCGGCATCCCACCAGGCCGGTGTGTCGGCGGCCCGGTCCGCAGCGGCGATCATGATGTCGGCCACGGCGCAGCCAGAAATAGGGCATTGCCGGAAGGTGTCTCAGCGAAAGTATGGCCTCGACTTTCGGCTGACTTCGACGGACTTGCATGCTCTGGAGGCGCAATTCAGGGCGTTGAGACACCCTTCACGGATAGCCGAAAGCCCGGCATCGGAGCTACGGAGTCCGGGGCCGGGCTTTCGAAAGTCGAGTAATCGACGTCAGCAGTTCCTAGCGGCCGAAGGAGCCGGTCCACAGGGTGGACAGGATGCCGTGCAGCGCGGCCGAACCGGTGTCGAGCAGGCCGTTGAGGGCAGCGGAACCGGTGTCGATGATAACGGGGATCATGAAAATACCTCTTCTGAATTCCGTACGAACTTTCTGACGTGAAGCCTATCGAGCCGGTTTCACGTCCTGTTACGAGGGATTTACGTTATGTGACCGGCGTCACGCCATCCGGATTCTGTGGCACCATTCATATGAGTGTCGAATTCCCGCCATATAACGCGGCTATCACGCCCCTATTTCTGGGGGCTTGGGCGCACGGAAAACGCGTGGACCAGCGGGATCCCGGGGCGCTAACGTCGACCGCCATGACCCTGCGCTCGATCCCCGCTTCCATGGACCCGGCGGTGGTCGCCACGATCGACGGCGAACTGGACCGGATCGTGCGCGAACACCGCGTCGACGTGCTGCTCGCCATCGAGAGCGGCAGCCGCGCCTGGGGCTTCCCCTCCCCCGACTCGGACTACGACTGCCGCTTCGTCTTCCTCCGGCCGCTGGACGACTACCTCACCCCCTGGCCCGGTCGCGACGTCATCGAGACCCCTTTGGTTGGCTTACTCGATGTCAATGGCTGGGACCTCGTGAAGGCGCTGCGACTGCTGGTGAACGGGAACGCGGTCCTCATCGAATGGCTGATGTCTCCGATCGTCTACCGCGGTGACACACAATTCCGGGACGAATTGCGCGCACTGGCCGACGACGTCGCCGACCGCAACCGGGTGGCCCGGCACTACCTGCATCTGGGCCGCCGGCAATGGCGTCTCTTCGACACCAATCGTTCGCTGAAAAAGGTTTTCTATTCGCTGCGGCCGGCCATGGCATTGCGCTGGCTACACGAATACCCGGATAAAGCGGTGGCGCCGATGCATTTGTCGACCCTGCTCGACGAATGCGACCTACCCGACGATTTCACTACCGCGGTGAAAGAACTGACCGAGTTGAAATCCCGCACGCGGGAAATGGGCGCCGGCAGCGTGCCCGAACCGATCGCGACGTTCATCTCCAGCGAATTCGAGCGAGCCGCCGCGGAATTCGCCGGGGACAACGCGGCCCACCGGCAACATGCACAGGCTCTATGCGCGGAGTTCTTCCGGCGCCGGCTGCACGGCTGACAGAATCCCCCGAGCATCACGCAGCGGCGGCCGCCCCGATCATCTCGGGACGGCCGCCGCGCTGCGTGTTCGGCCGGACGCCGCGACTCAGTAGTCGGCTCCCGCAATGACCCGCACGATCAGCGCCTCGGGCCCCGGCTTGGTGCGCCGCACCTCGAACTCGACCCGCTGCCCCTCCACGAGCGACCGGAAGCCCTCGCCCTCCACCGCGGTGTACTCCACGAACACGTCCGGCCCGCCACTGTCCGGGCTCAGAAACCCGAACCCCTTTTCGCTGTCGAACCACTTCACCGTGCCGTGCACCATTACCAAACCTTCTCGATCCGACCGGACTCCCACGCCCCCGCGCGTGCCGCGGTCCATGGTGTCACGCCCCCGGCCCACACGGTCGGCCGCCACGCCCGCCCAGCCGCTCCCACGGCCAAGGCAACTCACACGGCCCTACCTCCCTATCGAGTTTCCCTGCCCCCACGCATCACTCACCCGCCGACTTTCACTGCGCCGAATCTCCTGGCCAACGCCCTTCCCGCACATCCCGTTTCACCTCGAATCCGCACCACCACAACCGTCCCACAGACGCATATCCCACCAACTTCCCGACCAGGATCAGAGAGCTGTGATGGAGGCGATACGGAGAAGTCTCCGCACCGAGAGTTCCCTGATCCTGGTTCGCCCAGGGTGGTCGTGCGGGTGTCACCCAGCACGACCGCCTCATCGCATTCGTATATTCGCGTCCGCGGGACGAGGTCACCGCGAGTCACGGCCAGGTGCCTCATCTTTCGCGGCGCTTTCCGCCGCAGGTGCCCGGGCCGGCCCTTCTTCGGCCCGGGCACCGCGCCCCGCATCGCGCATTGCCGCGTCACGCGGGCCGTGCCCCTCCGGCCCGGCGCTGACAATGCGGCGCGGGCGACCCCACCCCGGGGTCGCTGGCGGTCAGGGAGCGCTGGTGGTGGCGATTCGGGCGAATCTCCCCGGCGAGGGCTCCCTGACCTTGGTTTCCTCAGCCGGCGCGCATGTTTCGGGGCGGGGTGTTCTCGTCGGCTTCGGGATCTCGCATGGCGTAGACGCGTTCGAGGAAGTCGCGGTGGGCTCGGAGGGTGGCGTCGAGCAGTTCGCGCCAGGTGCGGCGGTCCACTCGGTGGTCGCTGACCAGGGAGGAGAGGGACGCGGGGCCGAGCTTGTCGATGTGGTCGACGATGAAAGTGAGGCGGCGGCGCGGGAATTGGGCGCCGATGCGAGGGTTCTCGTCGAGGAAGTGGTCGAGCTCGTAGAGGTAGTTGACGGCGCGGTTGTACTCCTCGTCGGTGAGGTGGTAATCCATGCGCTTGATCTCGACGATCCACAGTTCGCCGGAGTCGTGCAGCAGGACGAAGTCGGGTTCGCGCTTCTCGCTGCCGATGGACGTGGTCACCAGCGGCGTGCCGAATTTCTGTGCGTACCAGCGTTCGAAGCTGGCGCGCACGCGTTTGAGGGATTCGTTCATGCCCAGCGGTGTCCACTCGGGGGCGAGCAGCCAGGGGGCGGATTCGATGAGCTCCTGGAAGGGTCGTTCCAGGGAGCGGCGGTCGTCGATGAGCGAGCGCAGCCGGTTCACCACGGCGACACGCTCACTGGCGATCTGGCCCAGCGAGTAGATCTCGGCCACCCGGGCCCGCTCGAACAGCGCGACCACCACGTCCAGTGCGGGGTCTGCGTCCTCGGCGATCTCCTTGAGGGTGTCGAGCAGGCTGCGCTGCGGGCCCAGCGACAGCGCCAGCCGCAGCATGTTCTCGATGTGCGCGGGATCGTCCATCGAGGCACGATCCTTGTGCGCCACCAGGATTCGCGCCGCGTCCAGGACGGAGTCGCGGAACACGCGGTCGCCGGGCGCGATGGCGTCGAGGGTCTCGTGAATGCGCGAGCGCTCGACGAACTCCTCCCAGACCCGGCGGCGGATGGATTTCTCGCCGAGCCTGCCGATCTCCTTGATCAACGCCCGGCCCCACTGCGCGAGCGCCTCACCGCGCGGGGAGCTCCACATGATGTCCTGGCGGTCGGAGCGGACGAGATCGTCGTCATCGTCGAGCCAGTCGACGTGGATGGCGCCGACCAGATAGGAGCGCAGTTTGAATTCGCCGGTGAATCCGGCGGAGATGCCGAAATCCCTTGTCTGCGCGACGATCTTGCCGCGCGCGTAAATGCGGACCCCGGCCATCGCCTCGTCCCGGTAGGGCTGCTTCGAATAGGCGATCCAGCCCGTTACCGGCAGGAATTGCCGCCCGAATCGCACCGGCACCCGGCCGGCGTCGATCCGGGTCTCCTCCATGACGTCGATCGGCAGCTGGCTGAGAATGAAGCTCTCCGGGCCGATGGCATTGCGCACCTCGACCCGCCAATCCGCACGCTCGATGCCGAAACGGGCCGCCAGCTGCCGGTTCAGTTCGGTTCCCGTATTCACCCGCTTGCGAAAGAAATTCCGCAGAATGACGGTGGTGCCCCGTTGGGAGGCGAACGTGCCATCCAGCCGGCCGGGGCGGGGGAAGTAGTCGCTCTCGGTGTCGGAGAGCATGTCGTCGAGGTCCATCACGATGTGGGAGACGGTCCAGCCCAGGGGGGTTCGGTCGTCGTCCCGGCTGCCCGCCGTGATCACCTCGATGGTGCGGCAGATGCCGAAAGCGGCGAGCTTCCCGATTCCCTTGCGCCCCATCACCGGCCGTCGCCGTTCCCGGGACAGATCGGACCCGGTGCGCACGCGCCGGTCGGACCCGACCATCAGATAGTGCTCGTTGATCTCCTCCGCGGTCATCCCGTGCCCGTTGTCGGAGACGACGATCTCGTATGCCGGTTCGTCTGCGGCCCTGACGGTTCCGGCCAGCATCGCACCCCACGGCAGCATGACCTCTACCTCGGTGGCGTCGGCATCGTAGGAATTGGCGATGAGTTCGGCCAGGACCGCCGAGACCCTGTCGTAGAGCCGAATGCCGAGTTTGTCGATTGCCAGCCGGCTGATGCGCATCGTGTACTTGTGGTCATCGCGTTCCCGCGCGGCCGCATGCACGTCGTTGTACATGATGAGCCCCCAATTGCCCTCGGAGCAGCCGTCGTTCAGCTACCTCTGAATACGATGCAACGCTGATTGATTAACAGCAGGCTGAACATTTACCGACCGCTTAGTCACGGTGTGATTCCAGGATTCACCAACCGATAGCCCACGGCAACGGCAAGGTCTCGGTTACCTCCACGAGTGTGCGAGCGACCCTTGACAACCCGCCCCGGGCGTTCGCCCGCACCCGCCACGACGTCGAATGGCTGCGTCAGCGTCCAGGGCAGGGACGCCAAGCTTCGTGCGGGGTCAGCGGGCGGTTGGGTGACAGGTCACGCGGAGAGAGGCAGAATGCGGGGCGGCGGCGGGCGGTGTCCGCTGTGATGCGAGACAAAGGGGTACCGGGTGGCCAGTAGTCAGACCATTGCCGCACGTCAGCGCTTTTTCGGGGAGGCGGCGGTGGACCCGGTGAGCGGGGCGGTGCGGGAGGATCAGGTGCTGGTTTCCTGGTTCGGGTGTGCCAGTTTCGCGGTGGCCATGGGTGGCGTGGTGTTTCTGCTGGACGCGTGGGTGCCGCGCGGGGCAACGTCCGGGTATGTGCCGACCGGGCCGGAGGAGGTCGCGGCGCTGGATCCGGCGGCGATCTTCATCGGGCACGGGCATTTCGATCATGCGGCCGATGCGGGGGCGATCGCGCGGGCGAGCGGGGCGGTGGTGCACGGGACAGCCGAGCACTGCGCGACGGCTCGCAAGCAGGTGGGCGGGGCCGAATTGGCTTGTCAGGAACTGGGTTCCAGCAAGTCCGCGCCGGGGGACCGCTACGACTTCGAGCTCGCGCCGGGGCTGTCGGTGACCGCGGTGCGCCACTTGCACTCGGCGCGGACACCGCGGCACGAGGGGGCGGATGCCTCCGCACCCGTGCGACCCAAGCCCTGCCTGTGCGATATCCGCGCCTATCCCCCGGGGCTGGCCGACGCCGGACACCTGGCGCGCAATCTGCTCGCGCCGGAGGGCGGAGTTCTGCTGTACCAGTTCCGGCTCGGTGATTTCGTGCTGACCTGGCACGATTCTTCCGGCCCGCTGCTGGACAAGGCTCCGCACGTCCTGGATGTGCTGCGCGCGCTGCCCGCGTCGGACGTGCACATCGGCGCGGTGCAGGGGTACAACCAGTTCGCCAATGGGCTGCGTGACCCGCGCAGCTATATCGAGGCGCTGCGGCCGAAGGTGTTCGTGCCCAACCATCACGACAACTGGCTGCCGTTGATCACCGCCCGGGGTGAGGCGTTCCGGACGCCGCTGCACGAGGAAGTGGCGCGGATTCCGGAGGGTGAGCGGCCGGAGGTGCAAATGCTGCTGGACCGCGACGACTATCTTGCGCCAGGGCGGCTGGCATTCGACCTTGCACCGCAGGGCTGATCTGCTGGAGCCGGTCGGCCTGCCGTTGATGAGGACCGGCGGCGCCAACGCTCAATAGTTCTCGGCGGACGGGCCTGTCGCAGCTGTCTGTCCGGGCGCGTTGTGCCGATCGGAGAGGGCCCGAATACTCGGTCAGCGGAAGCGGAGAAGCATTGTGATGCTGGTGGTTCCGGCCGGATTGATCTGCTCTGATCCCGGGACGTCGACGAAGCCGAGGCGTTCGTAGAGCCGCCGGGCCGGATTCTCCAGGCGGACACTCAGACTCACGGCGTCGCACTGTTCGCGGGCGGTGTCGAGGAGTGCGGTCATCAACGCGGTCCCGAGTCCAGTACCGCGGCTCTCGGGCGCGACACCGATTGCCAGTTCCGGAGTGTCGCTGTCGATGTACCCCAGGGCCGCGTCTTCGGCGGTGAACCGGCGCAGCCATGCGGCACCGAGCAGTACGCCGTCGGACCCGCCGACCACACCGAGATCGCCTGCGGCACCCCAGTTCTGGACATACTTCGCGAGCTTCGGCTGATCCATCAGCTCATCCGGCGAGACCATGCCGCGATCGCGGGCGTACGACGCCTCGAACAGCATGGCCCACAGGAACTTCTCGTCCGCCACGTCGGCGGGCCGGACAAACACCATAGGATCAGCCGATCACGAATTCCGCCGATGTTCCAGTGAATTCGTTGACTGCTCCGCCCGCGTCGCGGCTGTCGCCGGTGTACTGGATACGGTAGCGGCCCGAGGGGGCACTGTCCGGCACCGTCCACTGGATAGTGATGGTGGAGGCGGCGGGCTGGCCGTCCGGGCGGGACCAGTGCAGTTCGGTGCACCAGTCGTTGTCGTCGTAGACGCGCCGCCAGTCATCGCCGGAGCCCTGCTGGACCTCGAAGTAGGTGCCGTCCAGGTGGAAGTTGTTATTGGGGTGAGCGCCGACGAACTCCACCGAAACCATCTGTCCTGCAGCATAGTTCGCGTTCGGCTGGGTGAGGACGTCACCGTACGCGCGTCCGGCGTGCGGCGCGTCGGCCGGGACCGGCGGCAGCAGGTTCGGCTGCAATCCGAAGGCCCAGTCGAGCGGGGCCGGGCCGCGGCCGAGGTCGATGCGCGCCGCCAAAGCCTTTGCCAGCCGGTCGAATTCCTGCATGTGGGCGGAGAGTGTCCAACGTCCGTACAGGGTTTCGCCACCCTCGTACTGCTGGGAGGCGTATTCCTCCGGAGTGGTGACGTATCCGCAGTAGCCATTGGCGTAGCCCTGCAGCAGCACGTTCTCCAGCGGCACGTTCAATGCCCGCGCCACCAGTCGCCGGATTCGCAGCCCCGACACGACCGTGTACTCCGATGGCCCCGAGGCCAGCACGAGATCGCCGATGCGCATCAGCTGCAGCGGCACGATCTGCGGCACCCACGGTCGTGGCGGCAGCACTCCGAGCGGGGCCAGAATCAGCTTGGGCGCCTGCACATCTCGCATCCAGTCTTCGATCGGCGAGTTGAGTCCGCCGAGCGCGGCCACCATCGGATTGGCGTCGCCCTCCTGCAGGAACGACAGCTGCGAGTTCCAATTGTCCTCGGTGCTGGTCGCCATGGCCGCCGCGCCCATCATGGCGGGCGAGGTGCGGGCCGGCTTGCCATCCGGGGTGTAGTCGCCGTCGATGGCGGTGTCCGCGAGGTTCACATAGTGCAGCACCGAATCCACGCCGGCACTACCCATCGGCGTCGCGGCATCGAAAGCCTTTCGGCCCGCCTGATATTGACGCTCACCGATAATGGCGCAGTTGGTGCGATTGTCCTCGGTCGGCCCCGACGGATGCATGGGCCGGATCCACAGATTGGGCGTCATATCGCCGGCATTGGTCTGCGGGAAGGCGGCCACGAACGATGGCGTACCGTCCAGATGCCGCACACCCATCTCGTCGTGCTCCCAGCGATAACTGGCGTATCCCTTGTTGTCCGCCGAGATGAGGGTGTTGCGATCGGTCAGCGAGGTACCGTGCGTCGCGAACCACGTGATCGCCCCGACATCCTTGCCGCCCTGCCGGAATCGCAGCACGGTGACCTGCGGATCGATGGCATCCGGAAACGCCGCCTTGTCCTCATCCGGATTGGCCTCGAACGCCACCCGCGACCGGTTCACGCTGGCATCGTGCAACTCCCCCCGCCCGAGCATGATCGACCCCGGCCCGAGATTCTCGTGCGCCGCAACGATCGCCTTGACGATTCCGTTCACCTCGGCATCATGCGAGTTCTGCTGAAACCCCATGGCCGCAAGCGAATACGCATACTCCCGCGCGGTACCACCACACGAGTTGTGGTTGTGCGTCGCATTGAGATTGACGTTCCGCTCGGTATACAGATCCCCGAACCGCTGCTGAAGTTTCTGCATCACCACCAGATGCACCGACTGGAACAGGCAGGCATTGTCGGTGTTCACGAACGCAACCCGATCCCCCGTAGCCTGATCCACCACGACGTAGGCCCGCGCATAACACCGCGTCAACAGCCCCGTAGTGACCTGATCGGCCTCGGAGTACCCCATCATCCCCTGCCCCGCAGGGGCACCGGTGATATCCGCGATCCCCACCCCGACCAGGTAATCCTGCCCCGCGGCCCGATGCCTGATGGGTTGCGCCCCAACCATATTCGCACCGAACGCCGCCGCACCGGCCCCCACGCCGCCCACCGCAGCCCCCACCAGCACAGCCCGCCGGGACAGAGTCATCGCATCCTCACTTCCACACCCGCGACAATGCGAACCAGCCCGCACCCGCCAAAGAGTGAACCTGTTTCATTTCAGGTTTCCCGCAGACTAGTCGGTCACTTGACCAATTTCTAGCCACAGGAGCCGAACCGCGCCCGCCACCCTATCGCCGGCCTCCGCTTCACGGCCGCCGCACACGCCGGTTCCACCAGGTCAACCCACGCTTCCTCGACTCCAGCAACCAACAGCACCTGCTCCCGACCCCGAAAGAGTTTGCACAGGCGAAACCTCACCAGCACCGCGCCGGCCTGACTCGTCGACGACTCCCGAGCAACCGCCGGCCGGTTCATCCGCAAGTAAAATGTCGGCACTCGAACCAACTGATTTCCACAGCCGCGCCACCATCCACAGACCCGACATAATCGCAGCTCGCCGTCACGGTTCTGTCCGGGCGCAGTGTCACGCTTGCCCGATGATTCGTACACGCAGCGAACTCCTCGCGGAGGGCATCCCGGTCGGCACGATCAACGACCGCTGCCGGCGCGGCGTTTACAGACGACTGCTCCCTCGTACGTATTGCCTCGGCGCGCCAACCACTCTCGATAGATGTCATGCGGTCATCGCCTGGCAGCCGCGCGCGATCCTCAGCCATCGCACCGCCGCCTGGTTGCACGGCCTCCTTCCTGATGAGCCGACCCGCGTGGAGGCGACAATCCCCAAGGCTTCCGACCGCTGCACCCCGGACTGGCTGCGGCTCTACCGCCGCCGCCTCCGCGCCGAATGGATCGATGAGCGCTACGACCTGCCCCTCACGACAGCGGCCTTGACCATGTTCGACTGCGCCTCGGTCCTTCCCGAGCGTGAAGCCGATGCGCTGATCGATCCGAACGTCGGCCGGCGTGTGTCAGGGCCGGCCTTGCTCGAATTGTGCGAATCCCACCTGCATGGGTCTTCCACTGTCCGTAGGCAACTCCGCGAGGCAGCGATCCACGCGGCGTCAGAGCCGGAACGCCTGTTCGCGCGAGCCTTGAACCGCCGAGGCATGCGCCTGCTCTGCAATCACCCGATCGGCCCGTACCGCTGCGACTTCGTCGACGAACGATCGCGCACCGTCATAGAGATCGACGGTCGCGAGTTCCACAGCGAGTCGAGGACCTTCCGTCACGACAGGCGTCGACAGAACGAGCTCATGCTCGATGGGTGGCTCGTGCTGAGGTACGCCGCAGCCGATGTGTATCAATCGGTAGACAGATGCGTCGACGAGGCCACGGCAGCCATCAGACGCCGCAGACGGTAATCCGGCCAGATCCCGCACTTTCCCCATCACCCACCACCATTTCGACCGGAAATCACCCACTTGTGCGAGCCTGCACCGGCCACATTGACTGGAGCCCTTTGAGCAGGTCCAGCGGTTGTGAGAGTTCTGATGCACCAGAATGGGTGCAGGAGGACGGTTCACGACATGACGCGACGACGA